>NZ_JBEXGU010000056.1:0-51328 GCF_040607515.1 Streptosporangium sp. NPDC005286
CTGCCGCACCTTGCGGCGGTGTGCGGCTGATAACCGGCCCGGGCCCCCCGCCCCGGCGGCCCCCGGGCCCGGGGGGGCAGGGGGCCTGCCCCGCGAGGACGAGGGCTCAGCTCAGGAACGACTCCACCGCTTGCGCGGCGCGGTCGACGCCGCCGTCAGCCCGTACGGTCGCACGGATCTCCGCCAGGCGGGCGGCCACCTCCGCTGATCCCGCGACCTCCTCGACCGTGGAGCGCAAGGTCGCCGATGTGACCTCCTCGGTGGGCAGATGCCTTCCGACACCGAGTTGTTCGAGCATGGCCGCGTTGCCGAACTGGTCCACGGCCTGGGGGATCGCCACGGTCGGCACGCCGAACCACAGCGACTCGACGCATCCGCCCATTCCCGCGTGGGTGATGAACGCCGAGGCCTCGGCCAGTACGGCCAGCTGCGGCACGGTGCGATGCACCTCGAAGCCGTCCGGGAGCGGGCCGAGATCCGCGGGATCGACGTTCGCGCCCACCGCGAGTACCACGTGCCAGTCCGAACCGGCGAAACCTTCGAGACACGCCCGGTAGATGTCGAGCTTGTCGTTGAAGGTGGTGCCGAACGAGACGAGCAGCACCCGCCTGTCATCGCCGGGCGGCGTCCAACCGGTGTCCGCCAGCCGCTGGGGAGAAAGGCACGGCCCCACGAACCGGACGTTCGACGGCACCCGGTCGGCGTTGGGCTGCATCGCGCGAGGGATCAGGGAGAGGGCGTGGTCAGGGTGTGACTGCCAGTCCCAGGCGTCCCGCTCGATGCCGTTGTCGCGGAGCCAGGCGGTGAGCGCCGTGTAGTAGCGCTCGCCCGACTCCGACGTCCGCATCGCGTCGAGGTGTTCGGCCAGATCCTGCTCGTAGCCGTCCCACGCGACGAGCGTGGGGGAAAGCTGCACGGCGGGGATGCCGTACCGTGCGGCCAGCACGGGTGCGGGCAGCCCGCCGATGTCATAGAGCAGGAGGTCGGGTCGGTCGTCGTCGTAGCGGTCGATGAGGTGCGGCAGCACCGCGATCGCCTCGTCGAGGAAGACGTGCATGGCCGAAGCCGGATCGTCCGGCCAGTCGGCCTCGCTGGTCGGGAGCAGCGAGGGGTGGGCGACGATTTCGGCGCCGGTGGGCTCCACCAGCCCGGTCAGGGCCTCACCGACCGCGTAGCTCACCCGGTATCCACGGGATACGAGTTCGGTGATGACGGCCAGCGAGGGATAGATGTGACTCGGCGCAGTGCAGCCGATCATGGCGATGTGTTCGCGCGTACGCATGATGTCCTGTCGGTTCTCGAACGAGGTGTTCCGACGGCGCGCAGGAGAAGACCCGAAGGACAGGGTCGCTCAAAAGGGGCCGCCCGATGGCGGGCAGGCCCGGCGGTCGCGCCGTGTCAGGCTGAGCGCAGGCGAACGAAATAGATCACGCGCGAGAGCCTAACCTACCCGCCCACCTCGCCCAACCGAATTATTGCCGCGGCTTGTGCCTACAACGACTTCTTCCGGCAGTGACAAGGGGTCATCACGCCTGTCGCGTGGATGGCCCCCCTGGCGAAGCCTCTCGATCTCAGCCGCAAAGTCTCCACAAGCACTTTAACGCCATGCTGGAGTACATGATCATGGACGAGATCATCAGCTTCGTCGACGGCCTCGACGGCGTCTTGACTCCGACCTCGATGAGCAGGTCCGCGCCCTGGAGGCGCACGGCGCCGAGATCACCACCGCGATGAGCACGAGCCCCACCGGGCGGTTCCTCTACGCCCGCCACGCCGGTGGGCCGGAAGTGGAGTACGTCGAGTGGGTACCCGAGCTGGTCGAGCGGATCATCGGGAGCTGAGCCCGGCGTGCCGCGTATGACGCGACCCCGCTGGGCGGCCCGAGCGGTGAGCACCTACTGGCGCCGGGGCAGGTCTGGCCGAGCGGGAAGGACGAGGACGGCGCCACGCGGTTGCCCGTGACGGAAGCGGAACCGGGTTGTCGTACCTGCTGGAGGGACAGATCGCCCGGCGCCTGGATCGGCCTTAGGCCGCGGAACGGTTCGCGAGCGGGCGGCGGCGTTGGGAGGTGTCGGCCAGCACCGGCGGGCGCCAGGCACCGTCCGGCTGGTAGGCGTTGGTCCCGGGCGGCACGATTTCGTCGATCCGGTCAAGGGTCGCGTCGTCGAGGATGAGTGAGGCGCCCTTCAGTAGCGCCTCCAGCTGGTTCATCGTTCGCGGCCCTACGATCACCGAGGTGACGCCGGGATGTGCCACGGTGAAGGCCACAGCCAGTTCGGGCAGCGAGCAGCCGATGCCGTCCGCGACCTCCACGAGCTGTTCGACGATGTCCAGCTTGGTGGCGTTCACCGGAAGCGAGGGATCGAAGCGTGCCGGTGTCAGTGCCGCACGACCGGTGGTGAGATCGATGGGCTGGCCTTTGCGGTACTTGCCGGTCAGAAAGCCCGAGGCCAGCGGGCTCCAGGTCAGCACCCCCATTCCCAACCGCTGGCAGACCGGCAGCACGGAGGTCTCGATGCCCCTGGCCAGCAGCGAGTACGGCGGCTGCTCGGTCCTGAAGCGCAGCAGGCCGCGGCGCTCGGCGACGTGATGCGCCTCGACGATCTCCTCGGCCGGGAATGTGGAGCAGCCGAAGGCGCGGATCTTGCCCTGGTGCACGAGGTCGCTCAGCGTGCCGAGCGTCTCCTCGATGTCGGTCGTGTGGTCGGGGCGATGAATCTGGTAGAGGTCGATCCAGTCGGTGCGCAGGCGCCTGAGGCTCTCCTCGACCTCCTTGATGATCCAGCGCCGGGAGTTACCGCTGCGATTCGGGCCCTCGCCCATCTGGAAGTGCACCTTGGTGGCGAGCACGACGTCGTCACGACGGCCGCGCAACGCCTTTCCCACGATCTCCTCCGACTCGCCCGCCGAGTACATGTCCGCGGTGTCGACGAAGTTGATCCCCTGATCGAGGGCTGCGTGGATGATGCGGGCACACTCGTCGTGGTCGGGGTTGCCGACAGCGCCGAACATCATGGTTCCGAGGCAGTGGGCACTCACTTCGATGCCGGTACCACCGAGAACGCGGTAGTGCATGGTCAAACTCCCTTAGTGGTCGCGGGCCGGGGTGATCATGCGGCGTACTCTAGGTTCTAGAGTCGGCCCTAGGGCAAGCCCCTACGGTGAAGGGCATGCCGAAAGTCGAACAGGATCTGAGCATCGGACAGGTCGCCGAACGCACCGGTTTGAGCGTGCATACGCTGCGCTTCTACGAGCGTGAAGGCGTCCTGGCCAATCCCGTAGGCCGTGGACCCGGCAGACGTCGCCTCTACAGCGAGGACGACGTGGAGTGGCTGCGGCTCTGCGTCATTCTCCGTGCCTCCGGCATGCCCCTCCCCGAGATCCGCCAGTACACCGACCTCGTCAGGCAGGGTTCCGGCACCGAGGAAGAACGGCTCGCGCTGCTGCGCCGGCACCGGGAGCACGTGCTCGCCCAGATGGACAAGCTGACCCGGTGCCTGGACCTGATCACCTTCAAGGTCGGGGTGTACGAAGACCACCTCGAACATGGCCCCGCCCAGCAGGGATGCGACGCGTCGTCACTGTCTGAGCAGCAAGAGCAGGATTAGCGCGGTGTGTCACCTCCGCGAGTTGAGGGTGGGAGTACGAATCAGGAGCACACCTCCGCTAAGGAAACGGTTCGCTTCCGTTGGGTTCGTCCGACGAGAATGGCCGCCAGAGGGAGGGGATCATGTCGATGCGGCCGGTGGGGTTCACCACGCTCTGGAGGCCGACCGGGCCGGAGGAGTTGGAGTTGGTGCGCCGGTCGGGGTGGCGCAGGTGGCCGCCGCGGCTGCCGGAGCAGCCGATCTTCTATCCGGTGCTCAACGAGGCGTACGCGGTGAAGATCGCCCGAGACTGGAACGTCCCGCACTCCGGGGTCGGTTACGTCACCCGGTTCCAGGTCGACAGTGACTTCGTCGCTCGCTATCCGGTCCGGCAGGCGGGCGGCAGGGACATCCTGGAGTTGTGGGTGCCCGCCGAGGAGTTGGCGGAGTTCAACGACCACATCGTGGGTGTGATCGAGGTCGTCCACGAGTTCGGGCGGGCTGCGGCGGGATCGTGACACTTCTTCCGGTTCTCGCACCTGCTCGGTGTGGGAGTGAGAACGGCGTGCCGGTGTCGTTTCTGGACGATCCGGTTGGCGAGCGGGGATTCGGTGAGTGTGGGCCGTACCGGCTGTTGAGCGAGGCAGAGCTGGTTCTGCCGATGGCTCGCGCTGACCTTTCCGAGCTCATGGCGAATGAGCTGGAACCCGCTTCTGGGACTGATCACGGACTCCCGAGATGGCGGAGGCATTGACGTGAGGAGCCGAGAGAATCCCGGATGTCATCTTTCACGAGGACATCGGTCAGGTTCGCACCAGGCAATCCCTTTATGTCAGCTCTTCGACCTTGAGAGAGGAGCCGGTTCTGTTGAGGCGTCAATCAGATGCGGCCGGTGCGGGATCTTCTTCAGACGCCAACCTGGCATCCACTCGCTGGTTCTCTGGTGATTGTTCACCTTGAGGTACTTGGGTACCATGGAAGCGAAAGGGGGAAGTCATGACGATGCCTCACCCGGCCAAGCGGCAATCACCGCTGAAAGTCGACCCGGCAACCGACGAGCTGATCTCCCAGGGAGCCCACTTCCTCGGGATGACCAAGAAAGACCTGGTCGCCGCCGCCGTCCGCGTCTACCTGGACCAGCAGCGCGAACAGATCCGCCGCGGGATGATCGAGTCGATGAAGGTCCTGGACGGCTCCCTGTCCTCCAATGTGTCCCTGCTCACCGGCCTGTCGCCCGAACGCATCAACGAACTCGGTGGCACCGGCGACTGGGAGGAATGACATCTCCATGCATCGTGTCCGCCCCACACTGCGTGTCCTCCGCAACGACCTGAAGTCGCCCGTACCATCCGGGCGGACTCCCTGGACACGATCAGCCATCCGCTGCTGGACAAGGCTTCCGAGCAGTTCGCCGATCCCGGCAGCGTGCACGAGCGCATCCGTGCTATCGATGACGTGGTGCTGTTCAAGGTGAAGGTGCAACGCTGGCGTGGAGCCGTATGGACCGATGATCCCGACGCTGAGGTCCCAACATGGATGGTCGCTGCGGGGACTCGCGAAGACGGTTCCAACGATGACTTCTATACCGCTCTGGAAAGCAGCGGAAAAGCGGCCCGTGCCCGTTACAACGCTGAGCATGACAATGCCTTGGCTACCGGCACCTACAGCGGGCATCTCCTGCCCACCCGTGACGACCATGACCGCTACCGGCTCGAAGCGGCTACCAGATTCGCCCTGCGGCTCAACTCCACCATCCGTGATCTCGCGCGTGGATCCCTGCATGACGGCCACGAACATGCCGCTGACTTCTCCGGCTTCCGCCTCGGTGTCCAGGTCCGCGCCGATCACGGTAACGAAACCTATGCGGCGATCCGCATCACCGGTTCCGTCCCGGCCAACCTGGTTGCGATGATCCTGGGTAGGGTTCCCGGCTGCGAGGCAGACGGTTGGTTCCCCGAATACGCGCTGCCCGAACGCGACCTCCTGCCTGCTGAACAGGTCTGGTCCAACATCATGGATCCCAAGGCCGCCGCCGAACTCCTTGAGGAATTCTGATAGTCCCGGGTACGGCGATCCCTTGGGAAGCACGTCAGCGCCATACCCCGTCACCTTCGACGTGCGGACTTCCCGCGTGACCTGGGGCACCGGTCTTCCCTGGTCGCCGCCTGCCTTCCTGACCTCGGGGCCGGTGGCTATGACCGGGGCTCACACCGCAGGTCCCGGCTCCACGGCCGTTCCCAAGCTCGGTACGGAGGCGTTCCTCACCCCGAATCAAAAGAGAGTTGCCCCTCCGTAGCCCAGACACCAGCGTGTGACATCAGGCGGTTACCGCCGAGAAGCCGATCAGCGGTACATGCCGGGTTTGTTGGCGAACACCCAGCGGTTGCTTGCCAGGGCGTCGTTCGGCTCAGGGCGTGGGCCGCGGCCGTGGTGGCGGGTGAAGTCGAAGGGGGTGTGGGTCGCGGTGGACCAGCCCAACTCCCGCAGGTGGCCGGCGGAGTCGGGGCGCGGCTCCCCGTCGAACAGGGCGAGCAGGTCGACGCCGATCTGCTGCCTGGTCGCGACGTAGACGGGGCCGGCGCGGACCTCAGGAGACTCCACCCCCAGCTTGACCTCGAAGGCCAGGGTGCTTCCCTCGGCGCTCAGGTGGTCCAGGGTGTCGATGAGACGCCGCTCGGCGGTCGGCGGGAGATAGAGCAGCAGGCCCTCGGCCAGCCACGCGGTCGGCACCGCCGGGTCGAAGCCCGTGCTCAGCAGCGACTGGGTCCAGTCGTCGCGCAGATCGGCCGCGATCGGGCGGCGGGTGGCCGTCGGGATGGCGGCGAGGCCGTCGAGCACGTGGTGTTTGAACGCCAGGACGCCGTCGCGGTCGATCTCGTAGATGACCCGGTCCGGCGGCCAGCCGAGCCGGAAGGCCCGCGTGTCGAGGCCCGCGCCGAGCAGAACGACCTGCCGGGCGCCCGCGTGGACCGAGCGGATGAGGAAGTCGTCGAGGACTCGGGTGCGCAGGCCGAAATAGCGCCCCAGCCTGCCCCACAGGGGGTTGGCGTCCCCGTCCGGCACCTCCGCCGGGCGGACCGGCCAGGCCGCGGACACCTTGGCGGCGCGTACGAAGTGCTCGGCGTAGGCGTCGCCGGCCAGGGCATCGGGCCGGTGGGTCTCGATCGCCCGCGCGGCGGCGACCATGAGGGCGGTCAGGCCGACGCCGCCTTCGACACCTGGCACGGGTCCTCCTCTCCGGCTGAGGGCGTCCACGGGTGGTTATAGCTGGTGAGGTGGGCGCCGTAGAGAACGGCCATGAAGCGCAGGATGTCCGCGTCCGGCAGGTGCCGGCTGGTGGTGCAGTCGGTCAGCACCGTGATGTGGAAGCCCTTCTGGAACGCGGTCCGGGCGGTGGAGTCCACGCAGACGTCGGTGTACAGGCCCGCGAACACGAGCCGCCCGATGCCGCGACGGACGAGGTGCTGCTCGAACCCGGCGCTGAGGAAGGCGTCGAAGCACGCTTGCTTGGTGAAGACGCGCTCCTCCGGCAGGGGTGACACCCGATGGAACTCCGCACCCCACGAGCCTTCCAGGCACTTGAGCGGCTTGTTCTGTACGCGGTCCCGGCGCCGCCAGCTCGGACCCTGGTGTCCGGCGTCGCCGACGAACCGGACGAAGACCACCTCCATGCCGCGGGCCCGCGCCTGGTCGACGGCCAGCGCGGTGTTCGTCGCGACGGCCTCCAGGGTCGCAGGGGCGCCGGAGTACCGGGCGCGGGCGGTCGGCCCGACACAGAAGTCGTTCTGCAGGTCCACGACGACCAGTGCGGTGGTCATGTGAATTCAGGAAGCCCCCCGGAGCCGGTCTGCCGGCGTGTGTTCAACGTAGCCATCTGGTTGCACCTCCACATCGTGATGGCTGGGGCTGGTCAATGTGGAGCCGGCGGTGCGCGATGCGGCACTTCAAGCTCCAGCCTTCAGGCCGGGGTCGTTGACGGCCGGCTGTCCGGCGGGCTCCAGCACGTCGAGCAGCGCATCCACCATGGCGGTGGTCGAGTGCCGTCCGCCCAGATCCGGGGTGCCGATGCCCTGGTGGCCGAGTGATTCGAGGCCGCGCTCCACCATCCGCACCGCCCCGGCGCAGCCCGCGTGCCGTTCGGCGATCATCGCCGCGGCGCGTACGGTCGCCACCGGGTTGACCGTGTCCGTTCCCGTCAGGTCGTCGGCGGAGCCGTGCACGGTCTGGTACTCGACCAGCCCGGCCACGTCGGGGTGCAGGTAGACGTTCTCGGTGCAGCGGTTCTCCTGGCGTTCGGCGCCGAAACGGTCCAGCAGGACCACGTGCATGATGTCGGCCCACTCGTTGCCCGCGATGATCACCGTGCGGGGGCGCGGGCCGTGCTCGATCAGGTTGCGGTTCACCGTGTCCGGCTGGAACAGGCGGATCTCGACGCCGTGCCGCGCGGCGCTCTCGGCCACCCACTCGTCGAGGGCTCCGTCGAGCAGGTGGAACTTGTACGCCATGACGATCTGGTCGATTCCGCCGTCCGGCCACTGCCGCCGCGCACGCCGGACGGCGAAGGCGATGACCTTCTCGGTGATCTCCCGGCTGAACGCCATGGTGCGGATGAGTGTGCCTGGAGCGTGGCTGTTCTCCCCGGTGTAGAAGCCCTGGGCCTCGTCCCGGACCAGCAGCAGTGACGCCTCCGGGGTGGCGATGGCGTCGACCTTCACCGCCTGCAGACGCTGGCGGACCAGGTAGAGCGACTGGGCGTTGATCGCCGTGCGGAAGATGGCCGGGACGCCGAGAGCGGCCCGCGTGCGGCAGAACTCCGCGTAGTGGTCGGCGTCCTCCCCGGTGAGTTCGCGGATCCGCTCGATTTCGGCGCCGGCCTTCAATGAGGAATAGGAGTGGTAAACCCGTTTCGACCGGGTGACATTGATTTCGACCGAATACCCGTCGGCGACTCTGGTCAGCACCCGCTCGAAGACCGTCGCGAGTTCGGGGCCCGTTCCCCGGCCGACGGCAAGTCCGATGACTGGTTCCACGTGTGTTCCTCTGTCGAAGGCCGGATATGTCAGGCTGCCGTGATTTCGATCAGATCGGCCCACCGACCAGGTGATCGCCCGGAATTCCGGTCTTCTCCGGGTGGTAGTAGTCCTTGATGCCGGCGGCCCAGACCGAGACCATGATCTGGTCGGCGTCCGATGGCCCGAACGCGTCGAAGAGGGCGTCGATGTTCGCGCGCTCGAAGCCGATGGCCGTCATGAGCGCCACGAAGACACGCCGCTCGATGAGTCCGTCGCCGTCCGGGTCGCCCAGCGCGGCCAGCGCCTCGGCGAAGTCGGTGATCGCCGTGTCGAAACGCTCCGGGGAGAGGACGCAGGCGGTGTACTCCTCGAAGCTGATGCGGTTGTCGTCGTTGGCGTCCAGTTCGGCGGCGAGAGTCGTCCAATAGCGCCGGAAAGCAGCCAGCATGGCGGCTTTGGTGGCGTTGTCGGAATCGGGGGCCGCCGCGATGACGCGGGTCGCCATGAGTTCGAAGTCCTCGGCTTCGAGGTAGCCGGTGCCGTCCGCGTCGAGCAGGGCGAAAATGAGCTTTACCCGATCGATGGCTGCTTTCTGCATCTCCTGTTGCCTTTCTTTGGCTGCCGCTCGCAATGAGGGCTGAAAACAGGACTCCGACTGTACACGACCATGCCGGACAATGACCCGGATGTTTGCGACGTGATTGGCGACCAAAGAGGCCAAATGCGACCAATAGAATAATTGCCATTAAACATCAAATAGCCTAATTGTTCAGGCTGTTTGCGTCACTGCTCTGGTCGGTCGTTCACCAGATAGATGGTGTGAAATGCGGTAAGCGCTGGGTTTGGTGATGGCGCTCAGCTGTCCGGGGCCGGGTCGATCGAGGCTGTGGCGGGTGGTCCGCGTGTCGGCGGCGCGTTTGCTCCGGGCGGCCGGGGAGGGGTCGACGATCGGCGGCAGCGGTCCGCGGAACCCGCGATGACGTTCGAGGCCGACCTCGCGCGGTCGCGGAATGGGTGCAGGAAGAGCCACTGCCCGGCGACGAGCGCGGGAGAGGTTGGACGGGCGTGCCGGCGAGAGCTACGCTACTGGTCGTCCATGATGCAGAACACACACATCTGTCGGTTAATTATATCACGAGGAGTTCTGTTGTCAAGCGAGGCGCTGCGTGCGGAGCAGGAGTACGTGTCAATGCTGTACGGCCGCCTCGACGAGCTCCGCGAACACGTCACCGGACGGCTGACCCAGGTGCTCACGACGTCCAGCGGCAACGCCCAGGCACGTGTCGAGAAGGACGCCGCGCACGCCGCCTACGCCGAACGCCTCGCCCGGCTCAACGCGGCCGAGCACGGCCTGTGCTTCGGGCGGCTCGACATGCTCGACGGCGAGCGCCGCCACATCGGCAGGATGGGCATGCTCGGCGATGCCGGGGACGACGGGGACACGACCCCGCTGCTCATCGACTGGCGGGCGCCGGCCGCCCGCCCGTTCTACCTCGCCACCGCGGTCACGTCGGAGGGCGTCCGGCTGCGCCGGCACATCAAGGACCGCGACCGCACGGTGATCGAGGTCCACGACGAGCTGCTCGATCTCGAATCCGCGGCAGGGGCCAGGCACGAGGGGCTGGCGGGCGAGGCCACCCTGCTGGCCGCCCTGAACGCCGGCCGGACCGGCCGGATGACCGACATCGTCCAGACGATCCAGGCCGAGCAGGATCGCATCATCCGGTCCGAGCACACCGGAGTGCTCGTCGTGCAGGGGGGACCGGGGACGGGAAAGACCGCAGTGGCGCTGCACCGTGCGGCCTACCTGCTCTACACCCGCCGGCGGCAGCTGGCACGGCGGGTGGTGCTGGTCATCGGACCGAACGCCACGTTCCTGCGCTACATCGGGAACGTGCTTCCCGCGCTGGGCGAGACGAGCGTGCTCCTGTCGACCATCGGCGGGCTGTATCCCGGGGTGACCGCGGAACGGGAGGAGACGCCCGAGACCGCCGAGGTGAAGGGCCGGTCGGCGATGGCCGAGGTGGTCGCCGCCGCCGTACGCGACCGCGAGTGGGTGCCGGAGGACCACCTGGAGGTGGAGTACGAGAGACAGACGCTGCGCCTGGACCGGCAGACCTGCGAGCGGGCACGCGACCTGGCGCGGGGCTCTCTGTCCCCGCACAACCCGGCCAGGCTGCTCGTGGTCCGGGAGATCAGCAGATCTCTCGCCGAGCAGTACGCCGAACGCGTCGGCACCGATCCGTTCGACGGTGAGCCCCTGCTGGACGACGACCAGGTGGAGAGCATCCGCCGGGAGATGCTCACCGACGAGGCGGTCCTGGCCGCACTCGATGAGCTGTGGCCCGACCTGACGCCGCAGCGACTGCTCACGGATCTGTTCGGCTCCCCGGATCGCATCGCCTCCGCGGCACCGGGTTTCCCCCCCGAGGATCGGGCGCTGCTGCTACGGGAGCCCGGCGGTGGCTGGTCGCCTTCCGATGTGCCGCTGCTGGACGAGGCGGCCGAGCTGCTCGGTGAGGACACCCGGGCGGAGCGGATCCTCAGGGAGTACGAACGGCGTGAGCGGGTCTCCTACGCTCAGGGGGTGCTGGACGTCGCGATGGGTTCGCGGGCCACCGACCTGGAGGACGACCAGGAGGCCGAGATGCTCACGGTCAACGACCTGGTCGACGCGGAGGCGCTCGCCGAGCGGCACCAGGAGGCGGACCACCGCACCTCGGCCGAGCGCGCGGCGGCCGACCGGACCTGGACATTCGGCCACGTGATCGTTGACGAGGCGCAGGAGTTGTCGGAGATGGCCTGGCGGCTGCTGATGCGGAGATGCCCGGCCAAGTCGATGACCGTCGTCGGCGACACGGCGCAGAGCGGCGATCTGGCCGGCACCCTGTCGTGGGGACGGGTGCTCGACCCCTACGTCAAGGGGCGCTGGCGGCTTGAGAACCTCACCCGGAACTACCGGGTGCCGGCTGAGATCATGGCAGTCGCCGCCGATGTGCTGGCGGAGATCGACGCCGGCCTTGAGGCACCCGTCTCGGTACGGGAGAGCGGTGTCGAGCCCTGGGGGCTCCGCGTGCCGCCGGAGGAACTCACCGACCGGCTGATCGAGGTCGTCGCGATCGAGGCCGCCGGGCTGACCGATCGGCGGCTGGCGGTCATCACGCCGGACTCGCTGCTGGAACCGCTCGGCCTCGCGATCGCGGCGGGAGTGCCGGAAGCGTCCGTCGGTGAGGCTCCCGGTGCGCCCAGCCCCGTCGTCGTGCTGAACGTCAGGCAGGCCAAGGGCCTGGAGTTCGACGAGGTGCTGGTGGTCGAGCCGGGCCTGATCGTCGCCGAGTCGCCACGCGGGCTCAACGACCTGTACGTCGCCCTGACCCGTGCCACCCGGCGGCTGGGTGTGCTGCACAGCATGGAGCCTTCGCCGCCGTCGGCCATGCCGCGTGCGCTGGACGCGTGGCTGTTCGCGGAGGACTGAGGCTTTTGGCATCCACGGCCCTGGTCGCAGCAGGTCCGCGGAGGGTGCCGGTCGATAAGAGAAGGCCCCGGGTAAGACGGCGGTCGACCAAGATCCGATGTTCCGGCCGGGAGCCTCGTCGCCGTCTCACCGCAGCCCTGCCACGGCGAACCGGTACGGATCTTCCACGCGATGCCGTTCAGCACCCGGCGATCGTTACTCCCGTCAGGGCGGCTCGGCCGCCCTGACGGGAGTAACTCTCATCGGTCAGTTCATGACGGCGAATCACCCGGACATGATCTCGTACGACCTGGATCCTTTTGACGGCGCACCTTAGCGGCCCTGCAGTGCCTTGACGTTGTCACCGAAGGTCCAGCCCTTCGAGCCGTCCCAGTTGATGGACCAGGTCATCAGCCCCTTGAGGTTGCCGCTGAAGCTGTTCCAGCTCTGGGAGACCAGTGAGGGCGACATGTATCCGCCGCCGGCGCCAGGCTGGGCGGGCAGGCCGGGGACCTGCTTGTCGTAGGGGACCCTGATCGTGGTGCCCTGGATGACCAGCCCGTTGTTCAGGCAGGTGGTCTGGGCGACGAAGCCTTGCACCGTGCCGGCGGAGTAGGAGTCGCCGGCGCAGCCGTACATGCTGCCGTTGTAGTACTGCATGTTCAGCCACCACAGGCGGCCGTTGTCCGCGTACTTCTTGATGATCGGCAGGTAGGCGCCCCAGATCGAGCCGTAGGTCACGCTGCCGCCGGTGACGTAGGCCGTCTCGGGTGCCATGGTCAGGCCGAAGTTGGACGGCATCTGGGCGAGCACGCCGTCGATGATGCGGATGAGGTTGGCCTGGGAGGCGGAGAGCTGGTTGATGTTGCCGCTGCCGGTGAGGCCGGTCTCGATGTCGATGTCGATGCCGTCGAAGTTGTACTTCTTCAGGATCGGCACGACGGTGGCGACGAAACGGTCGGCGACGGCGCTGGAGCTGAGATCGATGCCGGCGGTCGCACCGCCGATGGACATCAGTATCGTCGCGCCTGCCGCCTTGGCCTGGCACATCTCGGCCGGGGTGGCGACCTTGACGGTGGCGTCCATGCCGTCTTCCCACAGCACGGTGCCGTCGGAGCGGATGACCGGGAACGCCGCGTTGATCACGTTGTAGCCGTGCTGGCGAATGCGGGGGTCGGTGATCGGCGTCCAGCCGAAGGGCGGGTGCACGCCGTTGACCGCGCCGTCCCAGTTCTCCCAGTAACCTTGCAGGACCTTCCCCGCGGGCTTCGACTTCACCGGGCACGTCGTGTCACCCGTCGGCGTCGGGGTGGGAGAGGCCGTGGGCGTGGGGCTGACCGTCGGCGTGGGGCTGGCCGTGGGCGAGGTCGTGGGAGTGGGCGAGGGCGTGGCTCCGGGACCGTCGAAGCTGACGTCGTCGGCATAGTACGTGCCCTGGCCGTACCAGCCGTGCAGGTAGACCACGGCGGTGGTCTGGTTGGCCGCGGTGGTGAAGGGGACCGTGAGCTGGCTGTACGCCGAGGGCGAGGAGGTCCAGGTGGAGCCGCCGCCGTTCACGCCGAGGTACACGTAGCCGCCACGGACCCAGGCGGTCAGCGTGTAGGCGGTGTTCGGCTGGACTGACACGGACTGGCTGCACCGGGCGGTATCGGAGGAGCTGGCGGCGCCGGCGAGCGCCTTCGTGCCGGAGCGGGCGGGGGAGGCGACCACGGACCCCAGGCCGCCGGTGCAGGACCAGGGTGACAGGGCACCGGTTTCGAAGCCCGGGTTCGCGAGCAGGTTGGCCGCGCGGGCCGAGGTCTGGATGACCAGGACCCCCAGGGCCGCGAGCAGTAATGAGACGACCAGCACGAGCGGGCGCGGTATTCGCGTCATGTGGATAACCCTTCTCCAGCCCGGAGACCGGGCTTTGGCGGGCGCGGCGCAGGACTGTCGGCCGCGATGATGGGGGGTGCGCGGTCCCTCATTATTGTAAAGAAACTTACCAATTGTCTACGGTGGCTCAGATGCGGGCGCCTCGGCGCACTGGCCACGGCCCTGGACGGCCGGGGCCGACTCCTCGACGTTGGCTGCGGGCCGGGCGCCGTGACGCTCGCTATGGCGCGGTTCTTCACCGAGGCGCTGACCCCGATGAAGACATGCTCGCCGAGGCCGAGTGGCAGGCCAGGCGTCGCAGGGTGACCAACGCGCGGCGGGTAGCGGCCTGCGCAGAGGAGCTGCCGGCCGGTTTGGGGGAGTTCCGGGGTGTCGTGTTCGGCGTCGGAGATCTGCA
Organism: Streptosporangium sp. NPDC005286; assembly: GCF_040607515.1. Classification (NCBI taxonomy): domain Bacteria; kingdom Bacillati; phylum Actinomycetota; class Actinomycetes; order Streptosporangiales; family Streptosporangiaceae; genus Streptosporangium; species Streptosporangium sp. NPDC005286. The sequence continues at coordinate 14,326 of NZ_JBEXGU010000056.1, forward strand.
GTTCCGGTGTCGGTGTCAGCAGCGAACGCTCGGTCCAGGCGGCCAGGTCGGCGGGCTCGTGTAGTACCTCATACCGCCGGTGGTGAGCAGTTCCAGGCACAGGGTGCCGGGGTCGAACCGGTAGGCGACGCCGGTGTGGGAACGCAGTGTCAGCCTCGGGTTGCGGTGAATGCCATGTAACCAGTATGACTGGTTACATGGCATTGAGTTGGAAGCTGGTCATCGACAGTACGAACGCACCCGCGCTCGCGGACTTCTGGGCCGCGGCACTGGGCTACGAAGTGGAAGATCCCAGCGTGCTCATCGAGCAGCTGCTGGCCGCCGGCCATATCGGCGAGGAAGCGGTCACCGAGCATCACGACCGTAAGGTCTTCCGTGGCTACGCCGCGATCCGCCACCCCGAGGACCCGTTCGACAAGACCAGCGGCGTCGGCCGCGGGCGACGTCTGCTCTTCCAGGACGTACCCGAGAGCAAATCCGGCAAGAACCGTCTGCACATTGACGTACACAGCGAGCCCGGTGGTCTTGACGCGCTGGCGGCACGGCTGGAGGGCCTGGGCGCCACCCGCGTCCGCGAAGTGAACAAGGGGCCCGCCGGACACTGGTGGATCATGCTGGACCCGGAAGGCAACGAGTTCTGCGCCGCATAGGCCCTTTCACGCGGTCCGGGATTTCCGCCCGAACTCCGGTCGCGATGTGGCCGCGGCTCAGGAGCCGGCAGACTTCGACCTTGACTTTCTCCCCATGCCTGGAGGCGGGGGTCTCCACGCTCAAGGAGATTCGATGACCGCAAAGACGATCACCGCCGCGGTAGCGGGCGTCTTCGAGCTCGGCGACCTGCCGGTCAACCGGATCGGGTTCGGCGCGATGCGCCTGACGCAGCACGGCACGGTGTTCGGGAACAGTGCCCCGAGCGGCCGCGCGGGCTCAACGACCTGTACGTCGCCCTGACCCGTGCCACCCGGCGGCTGGGTGTGGTGCACGCCGCGGAGCTCCCGATGTCGCCGACCAGGCCGCGTGCGCTGGACGCGTGGCCGTTCTGATGGTCCTGGTCGCAGTGGGTCTGCGACATTCATCTTCGCACCGCCTCTCTGGTGGGAGAAGGTCGAATCGCACAGGCTGCGGCAGACCGATCCGGTACGCCAAAGCCCTGAGCCGTTCAGGTTCGGGCGATCTTGGGGCAGGTTCAGGCTGTGACCTGCGTGTCGGTGTACAGCTCCGGGGTGCCCAACGATGGCGATGGCGCTTGAACGGCGTGCGGATCGTGCCGCCGGCGCCTTGATCCCTTGAGTCCAAGACCGTTTGCGGGGAGGGTGGGGTGGGCGAGGCCTCGATCACCACGGGGGTCTGCTTGGTCCACAGCCTGGCCGGACCGGCGTTGGCCTCGGTGCGGTTTGGCTGCTCTCGCGAAAAACGTTAAAGTGATTAACGTTATGAACGTTAACGAATCTGGGGCTGAAGCCGGGGATGGACCGCCCGAATCTCTGACCAGGTGGACCGGCTTCCTGCTGAACTGGGTCGCGGCCCACGCCCGCGAGGCTTATGAGCAGGTCGCGGCGCAGGTCGGGCTGAAACCACAGCACCTGGGCGTGCTCACCCAGATTCAGCACGGCCCGATGATCCAGGCTCGGCTGAGCGACCGGCTGAGGGTGTTCAAGCCCGTCATGGTCACCCTGGTGAACGAGCTGGAGGCAATGGATCTGGCAGAGCGTCGGCCGCACATCGGCGACCGCCGCGCCATGGAAGTGCACATCCTTCCTGCCGGCCTGGACAAGGTCCGGGAAGTCGAGCGGCTCAGCGAGCAGGCCTCGGCGGAGTTCTTCGGCCCGCTCACCCCTGAGGAGCAGCAGACCCTGCACGGCCTGCTCACCAAGCTCGCCAAGGACGGCCCTACCGGCGCCTGGCAGTCCCTGCGCTGACGGAAAACGCCTCGATGCCGACCATGCCCCCAGAGCCGATCGATGCCTGGGGCCTTGCCAGGAGGAACACATGCACGACACGGTGCAGACCCAACAAGGTCTGGTCCGCGGCCGTACCCGCGAGGGCATCGTCTCGTTCAAGGGCATCCCGTACGCCGCCGCACCCGATGGCGCGCGGCGTTTCCTGCCGCCGCAACCGGCCACGTCCTGGAACGGAGTACGGGAGGCCGACGCTTTCGGCGGCGCGCCACCGCAACGACCGCCGGCGCCGGGGGTTCCGGCGGTGTGGCGGCCCGGCGACGGCCTGGACTGCCTGACGGTGAACGTCTGGACCCCGGCCCCCGGGGCCGCGCGCCTGCCGGTGATGGTGTGGATCTACGGCGGCCAGTGGATCCACGGCGCCGCGTCGATGCCGCACTACGACGGCTCGGTCCTGGCCGGATCCGGAGTGGTCGTCGTCACCTTCGGCTACCGCACCGGATTCGAGGGCTTCGGCCACCTGCCTGGCATACCCGACAACCGAGGCCTGCTGGACCAGCTCGCCGCGCTCGCCTGGGTCCAGGACAACATCGCCGCTTTCGGCGGCGACCACGGCAACGTCACGGTCTTCGGCCAGTCCGCCGGCGGCGCGTCCGCCGCCCTGCTCGCCGCGGCGCCGGCAGCCGCCGGTCTGTTCCGGCGATGCATCGTGCAGAGCCTTCCCGCCGGCTACCTCGGCGTCCCCGAAGCCCAGCGGGTCACCGAACGGCTCGCGACAGCCGTCGGCACCGTCCCTACCCGAGATGGTCTGGCCGCGCTGCCCGCTCAAGCCCTCCTGGAAGTGCCGGACACCCAACTGACCGGCGGGCGCCCCGGCGGCGCCTTCGCTCCCGTCATCGACGGTGACCTGGTCACCGCACCTCCCTGGCAGGCTCTCGCCGACGGACGTGCCCGCCACATCGACCTGCTCTGCGGCTTCACCCACGACGAATACCGCGGTTTCCCGCCCACGGCCGACCCGGCGCGGATCGACCTGGCGGCCGTCGCCACCCGGTTCGGCCTCGCCTCCGATGCCGCCCTGGACTACCGGGCCGCCTACCCCGACAGCACCGTCACCGAACTGTTCACCACGCTGATGTCCGACGCCCTGGTGCGCATGCCGACCACCTTCACCGCCGAAGCACACGCCAGGACGGGCGGCCGCACCTGGCTGTACGACTTCGCCTGGCAAGGACCGATCGGCGCCGCCCACGGCATCGACCTTCCGTTCGTCTTCGGCCTGCCGCACACCCGCTACGCCGCCCGTTTCCTCGGCACCCCGCCCCCTGCCGGCTTCGCCACCCTGTCCCAGCAGATCCGCACCGCATGGACCTCTTTCGCCGCTACCGGCGACCCCGGCTGGCCGCCCTTCGACACCCGGCTCGGCTCCACCCGGATCTGGGACATCACCCCCACCGACACCGCTTATCCCGTACCGGACTCCCACCGCATCTGGGGTCGGACACAGCCGTCTCCCGCAGCGCCAAGGTGAGTGGGAGCGTGGGATCAACGAAGCCCTGCCCTGTCGACGGAGCTGACAGACTTCGGCCTTGACCTCCTCCTCACACCTGAAGGCGGGGGTCTCAACGAGCAAGGAGATTCGATGACCGCAAAGACGATCACCGCCGCGGCAGCGGGCGTCTTCGAGCTCGGCGACCTGCCGGTCAACCGGATCGGGTTCGGCGCGATGCGCCTGACGCAGCACGGCACGGTGTTCGGGAACAGCGCCCCGAGCGACCGTGACCGGGCGATCACCGTGCTGCGCCGCGCGGTCGAGCTCGGGGTGAACCACATCGACACCGCGGCCTTCTACTTCTCGGCGCTGCGCTCGGCGAACGAGCTGATCAACCGCGCGCTGGCGCCGTACCCCGATGATCTGGTCATCGTCACCAAGGTCGGGCCGGGCCGGGATCCGTCGGGTGAGTGGTTGTGGGGCAGGCCGGAGCAGCTGCGTGGCCAGGTCGAGGAGAACCTGCGCCAGCTCGGCCGGGACCACCTCGACGTGGTGAACCTGCGCATTCCGCGGAGCCTGGCGACCGGCTCGATCGCCGAGCACTTCGGTGCGCTGGCCGACCTGCGCGACGCCGGGCTGATCCGGCATCTGGGCATCTCCAACGTCACGCCCGCACATCTCGCCGAGGCCCAGGCCGTCGCGCCGGTGGTCTGCGTGCAGAACGCCTACGGCATCGGCGCACGGCCCGAGGACCACGAGTTCCTGCGTATCTGCGGGGAGCAGGGGGTGGCGTTCGTACCGTTCTTCGCGATCGCCGGTGCCGGGCGCGAGGCGGGGGCGGGGGTCACCGACAGCGAGGAGGTGTTCGCCGTCGCACGCGCGCACGGCGTGACGGCCGCGCAGGTCCGGCTGGCCTGGACGTTGCAGCGCGGACCACATGTGCTGGCCATCCCCGGCACCGGCGACCCCGATCACCTGACCGACAACGTGGCCGCCGGCGCCCTGCGGCTCTCAGAGGACGAAATGACCCGCCTCGACTCCCTCCAGCAGGGTGGGGAGTGAGCAGAAAGAGAGCTCCCAAAGGCCGGGCGGAGGTTTCAGGCGTCGGCCTCCAGACCGGTGTGGGCCGCGAGGAAGGTGAGCATGTCGGCGGCCAGGGCGACCGCGCGGCCGGTTGCGCGGGAGCCGTGGCCGACGTCCCCCTCGTGGCGGAGCAGGATCGGCCGTGAGCCCGAGGTCGCCCACTGCAGGGCCGCGCACATCTTGCGCGCGTGCAGGGGATCGACGCGGGAGTCGCCGCCGAAGGTGGTCAGCAGGGTCGCCGGGTAGTCGACGCCCTCGGTGACGCGGTGGTAGGGGGAGTAGCCCAGCAGCCGGCCCAGCTGCTCGGGGTCGTCGGCCGAGCCGTACTCCGAACGCCAGGCCGGGCCGAGCCCCGAGCGTTCGTAGCGGACCATGTCGAGCAGCGGTGCCGAGCAGACCGCGGCGGCGAACAGGTCGGGGCGCTGGGTCAGCGCGGCGCCGACCAGTAGCCCGCCGTTGGACTCGCCGCAGGCGCCCAGCTGCGCGGGAGTGGTCCAGCCGCCGGAGACGAGCGCCTCGGCCGCCGCCGCGAAGTCGTCGAAGACGTTCTGCTTGCGCTCCAGCATGCCGTCGCGGTGCCAGGCGGCGCCCTCCTCGCCGCCGCCGCGCAGCTGGGCGAGGGCGAACACCCCGCCGGCCTCGACCCAGGGCAGGATGTAGCCGGAGTACGAGGGGGTGAGCGAGAGCCCGAAGCCGCCGTAGCCGTACAGGATCGTGGGCCGGGGGCCCGAGCCGGGCCGTGCCAGCACGACCATCCGCACCGGGGTGCCGTCCGCCGAGGCGAAGACCACCTGCCGGGCCTCCAGCTCCGGCACCTGCACCGCGCCGGGCGCGGCGCTCCACAGCGAGGTCTGCCCGGTACGGGTGTCGTAGTGGTGCACGCTCGGCGGAGTGACGCTGTCGGTGTAGGTGAACCAGACCTCGTGGCCGCCCTCGGGACGGGTGGACATCGCGCCGGCCGAGCCGAGCCCCGGCAGCGGCACCAGGCCGCGCCGCTCCCCGGTCGCCAGGTCGTGGACGCTGATCTCGCCGACCGCGTGCCGGGTCCAGCCGACGAGCAGCGTCTGTCCGGCGATCGCGAACTCGCCGATCACCGCCTGCGGGTCCTCGCCGACCAGCTCGATCCAGTGCTCGGTGCCAGGCCGCGCGGGGTCGGCCACGCAGAGCCGTCCCCGTGGCGCGTCCAGGGTGGTGAGCAGGTACAGGCGCCCGTCGCGGCCGACCGCGGACATCGTCACCGCGCCCGCCGCCCGCTGGACGACCCGCAGGTCAGGGCGCTCGGGAGAGGAGGTGGACAGGTCGGCCAGCCAGAGGTCGTTGCCGTCGTCCGCCGCCGCCGAGACGGTCAGCCAGCGCCCGTTGTAGCTGATCCCCAGCCCGTAGGAGCGGTCCTCGCCCATGATCACGGCATCGTCCTCGGCCGGGGTGCCGAGCCGGTGCAGGCGGACCTGGCGGGCGCGGACGTAGAAGAACGCCTTACCGTCGGGCAGCCACGCCACCGGCGCGTACCGGCAGCGGTCGATCGGGCCGTCGACCACCCGCCGGGTGGCGACGTCCATCACCCGCAGCTCCGAGCGCTCGTCGCCGTGCGTGGAGAGCTGGTAGGCCACCAGTCGGCCGTCCGAGTCGGGCTGCCAGTGGTCGAGCGTGGTCAGCCCGCTCGGGTCCAGCTCCACCGGGTCGATCAGCGCCTCCTCGACCCCGTCGGGGCCGGTGCGATAGAGGACCGCGTGCTCCTGGTCGGCCGTACGGCGCAGCAGGAACCGGCTCCCACCGCGCCACATCGGCACGCCGACCATCCCGGCGCCGGTCAGCGCGGCCACCCGCGCGTGCCACAGGTCGCGCCCGGGCAGCGCGGCGGCGTGGCCGCGCCACAGCTCCTCCTGGGCGGACATCCAGCCCCGCGTCTCCGGGCTGTCCGCGTCTTCCAGCCAGCGGTACGGGTCGGGCACCATGTGGCCGTGCAGGTGGTCGACGACCGGTTGCCGCTCGGCGGGAGGATAGATCATCGAATCTCCTTCGGCGTGGACACCCAGGGCTCTGGCTTCGGGGAGAGTCAAGGCACCAGCTCCTGTCTGCTCGACGGATTCCACTGTCCGGCCAGGTCGGCGTAGAGCGGGGAGGCGGCGAGCATCTCCTCGTGCGTGCCCAGCCGGACGCTGGTGCCGTCCATCACGAGGATCCGCCGCGCCCGCAGGGCGGAGGTCAGCCGGTGGGCGATGACGAGGAGCGTGCCGCCCCGGCGGGCGAACGCCTCCTCCGCGCGGGCCTCGGCCGCCGGGTCCAGATGGCAGGTCGCCTCGTCGAGGATCACCAGCCGGGCCGGGGCCAGGTAGGCGCGGGCCAGGGCGACCAGCTGCTGCTCGGCGGGTGAGAGCAGGCCGGAGTCGATCTCGGCGGAGTAGCCGCCCAGCCGCGCCACCAGGTTCGTCAGGCCGACCGCGGCCACGGCCTCGTCCACCGTCTCCTTCGGGGCGTCGGACAGGTAGGTCAGGTTCTCCAGCAGGGAGCCGCGGAAGACGTACGCCTGCTGGGGGATGAGCACCCGGTCGGCGGGGTCGAGGCGGTCGGCGGGCACGCCGCCCACCATGACCTGGCCGGAGCCCGGCAGCAGCACGCCGGTCAGCAGCGCGGCGAGGGTGGACTTGCCGATGCCGCTCGGCCCGACCACCGCGATGTGGTCCCCCTCGGGGACCGACAGGTCGAGGCGGTCGATCACCGGTTCGGCGTGCGGGCCGTAGGCGAACGTCACGCCGCGCAGCTCGGCACCTCCGCTCTCGGCCGCGAGCCGTCCGCGTGCCCGTACGGGCGGGTCGCCGTCGCGCAGCAGCCGGTCGAGTGCCACCCGGAGCCGGACGCCGTTGATTCCCAGCCCCTCCACGAGGTTGCCGAGCGCGGGCGCCAGCGACTGGGTGACGTAGGCCAGCGCGCCCAGGATCACCCCGGCGCCCGCGCCCTCGCGGAGCAGCCAGGGGGTCCCGGCCAGCACCAGCAGTACCGGCAGCCAGCCGCCCACCGCCAGCGACGCGGTGCGCAGCGCGGTCACCCGCGCCAGCGACCTGGCCGCGCGGGCCTGCTCGGTCACCCGGAGGCCGACGTCACCCGCGACCCGCTCCTCGGCCCGGCAGGCGGTGATGTCGCGCAGCCCGCCCACCATGCCGGCCAGCGCCCCGGCGGTACGCTCGTCGGCCAGGATGAAGTCCCGCTGCCGCCTGGCCAGGGCACGCAGCGACAGTGAGAAGAGGACGAGGCCCGCGCAGAACGGCGGCAGCACCAGCGCGAGCACCCCGGGGACGAGGGTCGCCAGCCCGAGTACCACGCTCACCACGGTGAACGCGAACGACCTGACCACGGTGATGACCGAGGCGAAGGCGTCGCGGGCCAGCTCGACCTGGAGGTTGGCGCGGGCCACCGCTCCCGCCCCCGGCCCCTGCCCGGAGGCGGCCGAGTGGCGCAGTGCGTCGTCGACGACATGCGCGAGCAGCTCCTCGCGGAACGGCTCCACGATCGCGGCGACGGCCAGTACCACCTGACGCGCGCCGACGGCGGCCAGCAGCCAGGCACCGCCGAGCAGGGCCAGCCAGGCGAACCCGGCCGCGGGGCGTCCCGCGCCGAAGCCGTCGTCGATCGCCCGCGCGATGGCCAGGCCGATGACCAGCGCGGGCGCGGTCTCCGCCACGGACCAGCCCGCGAGCCTGACCAGCTGGTACGGGTCCCTGGTGAGCGCCCGCCGGATGGGCCGGTTCACCGGGCGCCCACCCGGAAGACGGCGCCGTCCCGGAGCCGGTACGGGTCTGTGGCGGTCATGAGGCACCCGCCTGGAAGACGGCGCGGTAGGCCGGGTCGGCCCAGAGGGCATGGTGGCTGCCGCAGGCGCGTACCCGCCCGTCGTCCAGCCAGATCACCCGGTCGGCGGCCGCGGCGGTCGCCACCCGGTGGGTCACGATCAGACGGGTGCGGTCGCGCAGTTCCCCGGACAGTGCCCGGGCGACCTGGCGCTCGGTGACGGTGTCCAGGCTTGAGGTGGCGTCGTCCAGGATGAGCAGGCGCCGCCCCTGCGCGAAGGCGCGGGCCAGGCCGAGCCTTTGCCGCTCACCGCCGGACATGGGCGCCTCCTGTAGTGGCGTGTCGTATCCGAGTGGGAGGCGCCGGACGAAGGTGTCGGCGCGGGCCGCCCGCGCGGCGGCCCGCACGACCTCCCTGTTCGCGCCTGGTTGTTCGACCCGGCCGCCTCCGGTGCGGCGGCCGTGGCGGCCGGTGCCGGGGGCGCGGGCGGGGGTTTCGGTGCCCAGGGCGATCGCGGCGGCGACGGTGTCGCCGAGCAGGACCGGGCGCTCGAAGGCGTACCCGACGGCCCGGCGGAGCGCCTCGCGGGAGAGTTCCGGCAGCGGGACGCCGTCGAGGTGGACCGTGCCGTGGCGTGGGTCCACCAGCCGTCCGGCGACCGCGGCGAGCAGCGACTTGCCGGCGCCCGAGCGGCCGACCACGGCCACCGCCTGCCCGCCGGGGACGACGAGGTCCAGCTCGCGCAGGCCGCCCGCGTCCACGCCGCGGAGCTCCAGCGTGCCGGGGCCCGGCGGCAGCGGCCGTGTGCCATAGGCCCGGGGGCTCTCGGCGACCAGCTCGTCCACCCTGGCGGCGGCGGCCCGCGCCCGGGCCAGGCGGCCGACGTAGCCAAGCGCCGAGCCGAGGCCGGCGCCGAGCACGACGTAGCGGGCGGCGGCGTACAACTCGCCGGCCGTGAGGTCTCCGGCGGCCAGTCGCAGCCCGCCCACCCCGAGCACGGCGACCTCCAGCAGCGGGACCACGGCACCGGCCTGCACGCCGGCCCGCGCGTTGGCCCGCCACATGGCCATGGCATGCCTGCGCAGCAGGGGCAGCGCGGTCAGCACCCGCGCCCGCTCCCGATCGGCGGTACCGGCCGCGGCGATCGTACGGGCCCCGGCGAGCGCGTCGACGAGACGGGCGGCGATGTCGCCCTGCGCCGCCTGGTAGTCGCCCGCGATCGCGGTGCTCACGGTGAGGAAGGCCCGCAGGACGAGCGCGATGAGGACGAGCCCGACGACCAGCGTCGCGGTCAGCAGGGGGTCGATGAGGGTGAGGGCCACGATGCCGCCCGCGGTGGGGATGACCAGCGCCGCCCCGGTGACGAGCGACTCGGGGACGTGTCCGATCTCCTCGGTGTTCAGGCCCATCCGGGTGACCAGGTCCCCCTCGGGGAACCGGCGGGTGATCGCCGGCCCGATGCCGAGGACGCCGCGCACCACCCGTTCCCTGAGCCAGGCCGAGGAGCGCGCGCCGCTCGATCCCGAGGCCCAGACGCCGAGGGTGTCGCAGGCCACGGTCAGGATCACCACGCCCGCGCAGGTGCCGAGCCAGGTCGCCGTGTCCGTGCCGCCGGCCACGAGCTCGTCGACGGTCCTGCCCAGCACCAGCGGGAGCGCGAGCTGGGCGAACGCGCCCAGCACGGAGGTGACCGCGAGGACGGCCAGCCAGGGTCCGCCACGTCGTACGGTCTCGGCCACCAGCCGGTCGGCTGCCCGCACGGTCCCTCCTTCCTGGAACGGGTGTGCCCGGGGCGGCCGCCGTCGCTGGCCGTCCCGGGCACGGGGTCTCACTAGTGGCAGAGCAGCAGGCTCAGGTTGCTGGGCCGGCCGGACTGGCAGCCCAGGACGGTGAGGGTGCTGCCGCCACCGCCGCCGTGGCCGCCGCCGGGGGTCTCCAGGGACTGCAGGTCGAGAAGGACCATGGGAATGGCTCCGTTTCTAGGTTGTCTGGGTTTTCGTGGAACGGGAGGACTAGTGGCAGAGCAGCAGGCTCAGGTTGCTGGGCCGGCCGGACTGGCAGCCCAGGACGGTGAGGGTGCTGCCGCCACCGCCGCCGGAGCCGCCGCCGGGGGTCTCCAGGGACTGCAGGTCGAGAAGGATCATGGGATTGCCTCACTTGTAGATGGGAACCGATATGGGGAGGACTAGTGGCAGAGCAGCAGGCTCAGGTTGCTGGGCCGGCCGGACTGGCAGCCCAGGACGGTGAGGGTGCTGCCACCGCCGCCGCCGGAGCCGCCACCGGGGGTTTCCAGGGACTGCAGGTCGAGAAGAACCATGTCGTTACACCTCCTTCGGTGAGTCGCAGGAGCCAAACCGCCCGGCGGATCCGTGCGCGGACGCCCAGGCAGGGGCGTTCGTGCCGCCGGGCGGCTCGATGAAGGGGAGGAACGCCGGCCGGTCGTGCAGCACGGCGCTCATCGCGAACAGGACTCCGGCCGTGCCGGTCGCGAAGTCCATGGAGAGCCTGAGCAGCTGGTCGCCGGGGAAGGCCAGCCCGCCGCCGTGGGGCAGCGCGTGCCAGCCGAGCCCGCGCAGCTGCGCGGCCAGGTCTGGGTGGTCGGTGCGGGGGGTCTCGGGTCCCAGGCCCCAGCCGAGGGCGGCGAGCACGCCGCTCCTGCCGGTGAACAGGCCGGACTGCACGAAGTACCGTCCCCGGGTGACGAGCCGGCAGCCGTCGAGCGCGGTGCGGAGGTCCGCGTCGTGGCGGTGGGCCAGGTAGCGGGCGAGCACCATGCCGATGCCCACGGACCCCTCGTCCAGGTAGGGCAGCGTGCGCCAGCCCTGGTTGACCTGGAGGGTTCCGTCCTCGCCGGTGACGCAGCGCCGCAGGTCCTGCCGGAGCGCCACGGCCGCCCGGTCGAGCAGCGACGTGTCGCCGGTGCGCTCGTAGGCGTGCAGGAAGAGAAGGGCGGGCCCGGAGGAGCCGTACATCAGCCCGGCGCGGGGATGGCTGCCGCCGCTGATCTTCGGCACGTCGTCGGGCCCGCCCAGCCTGTCGGAGCAGATGTCGACGATCCGCAGGGCAAGGTCGGCGAAGGTCCGTTCGCCGGTGGTGACGCCCAGATGGAGAAGGTTCAGGCCCATGCCCGCCAGGCCGCCGAACAGCCCCAGCTCCAGCGCCTCCCACTTCTCGCGCAGGCACAGGTCGACGGTGTCGATCGCGTCCTGGCGGTGCCCGAGCAGGTCGAGGACGTAGGCCACGCCGTGCAGCCCGTCGTAGAAACCGACACCGGTCCCCGGAGCGGGGGCCAGCGCCCTGCGGCGCAGCCAGTCCTCGTGGGCCGGGAGGCGCTCGGCCCCGGTCACCGCCAGCGCGTAGAGCACGCCCGCGGCGCCGTACGCGAGGTTGACGCCCCCGCCGGGCTGGAACTGGGCGACGTCGCCTGGGAAGAGCCGGTCGTCGCGGTCGGGAGTGGCACTCGCCAGGATGGCCCGGGTCATCGCCTCCCTGAGCTCGGGCCAGCCGTCGTGGCCCGGCCTCGGGAACGGTGTGACCGCCGCCGGAGCGGGGCCCGCGACGGTCAGGACCGCCTCGCCGATCACCTCGGGCGGCACGGGAAAGGTCTCGGTGATGAGCCTGGCCAGGTCGACCACCTTGGCGCGGTCGAGCGGCAGCATGATCGTGAGCTGGGGGGCGAACAGGCCGAGGCAGAGGCAGGCGAGGGCGTAGCGGTCGACGTCCGTGCCCTGCCGGTCGGCCGGCGCGCCGAATGCCGGATGGGCGAGCGCCGCGCGGCCGCGATCGGTGCTGAAGGTCGCCACCTCGTAGTCGATCAGCACCAGGCGGCCGTCCGCGGTCACCAGGATGTTGTTCGGGTGCAGGTCGCCGAAGACCACCCCGCGTCCGTGCAGGAACTCGATCGCCCGCCGCACCTTGGGAAGCGTGTCGAGCACCCAGGCGGTGTACTCGGCGAGGGCCGCCTCGTCGCAGGTGGCCCTGGTCAGCGGGTATCTCTGTACGAGCTGCCGCTGGAGCGGGTTGCCGTCGACGAACTCCTCGACCAGGAAGTGGTGGCCTCCCAGGGTGAAGTAGTCGATCAGCGCGGGCACCGCGTCCAGCCCGGACAGGTGCTCCAGCATGTCGCGCTCGTGTGCCAGCCGTGCCACGGCGTCCCGGCCGGCGGCGTCGAGACCGGCGTGCGGGCGGGCCTCCTTCAGCACGACCCGCTCCCCGGTGCGCAGGTCCTCGCCGAGGTAGACGCCGCCACCGTTGGAGAACTGCATGACGCTCTCGACCCGGTACGGCAGGTTCTCGGTGGTGACCGCGTTGCGGGCGGCCAGGTGGGGTTCGAGGAAGGCGGGCAGCGTCACCCAGGACGGCACTCCGAAGGAGGGCTCGCGCACGTCGGGGACCAGCCGCCCCTCGCCGTCCTCCATGGCCGGCACCAGCTCGCCGTTGCCGGCCAGGCAGCGCCGCGCGGCGAACCCGCCGTACCGCACGAAGAGCGGGCCCTCGCCGTAGCGGAGGTCGCTGAGGATGTACGGCCCCTCGACGCCGGCGAGCAGCTCGTCGAGCTCCTTCAGGGTGAGCTCCAGCTGTGCCTCGTCCACCGGGTAGATCGTCACGAGCTTGCCGCTGGCGCCGCGGGGGGCGGCCTTGGAGTTCAGCATGGTCATGACCGGCAGGCTGCGCAGGAACTTGAACGCGATGCCGCGGGGGACGCAGTAGTCCCAGACCGTCTCCAGGGCGCGCTCGGCGTCCTCGGCGCGGGCCGAGACGTGGACCTTCCAGCCCTGGGCGGGGATGCGGCCCGCGAGCGGCGCGTAGTGCATCCAGGTGTCGGTCGCCTGGTGCTGCCAGCCGTCCGGGACCTCCCGGGCCGCGAGCGCGAAATCGGGGTGGTCGCTCCGCCGACCGTCAAGCGTGTCGTAAAAAAGCGGGTCCGCCAGGCAATAAAGCTCATACTGGTCATCCACGGCATTCTCCCCTGCTGTCTTCCAGAAGAGAGAATTACGGATAACCCGAGAAACCACTAGTTACAAACTAAACCACTCGTATATGCGAAACGCACAGTGTCGACCGTGAAGGTGGGTACTACCTGTGCTTTTGTGAGAGACATGAAGGTTATTCGGAATAATTGCCGGGAACCTCGGCTATCAGGGTGAACCACCCGTCCGCACCGCCCGTCACCTGTACCGTGCCGCCCAGCTCGCCCAGGCGGTGGCGGAGGTTGCCCACCCCGCTGCCGATGTCGCTGCCGATGTCGCCGCCGGTGGAGGGCGCCTCCCGCCGGGGTGCCCCGTCGTTGACGACGGTCAGGCGTAGCAGGCCGCCGTGCTCGACCAGTTCGATCGCGCACCGCTTCACCTGGCTGTGCCGCAGCATGTTCGTCACGCCCTCGCGCACCACGGCGCCCAGCGCCGCGCTCACGGGCTCGGGCAGCTCATCGGTGTCCACCCGGACCGAGCAGTAGGCTCCGAACCCCTCCATCAGCGCTCTGGCGCGGGCGGCCTCGCCGGGGAACGAAAGCCGGTGGCGGGCCGCGGACACGTTCCGTACGGCGTGCGCGGCCTGCCGTACCGCCTGGAGCACCTCTTCCAGATCCTCGCGCAGGCGTGCGTCGCCGGCGGCCCGCCGGTGGGCCAGCTCTCCCTTGATGGACGCCAGCCAGAGCCAGTGCCCCACGATGTCGTGCATGTCGCGGGCGAACCCCTCGTAGGCCCTGGCGAGGGCGCGCTCCCGCTCGACGCGCAGGCGCCTGATCCGCAGGGTGAGGGCGAGCGTGACGCCCAGAGAGATCAGCAGGATGCCCGCCCCGGCCGTTCCGACGAGGTAGGCGGGATGCGGCATGAAGCGCCTCTCACAGCGGAAACTATATTCCTTCTAATAAACTCAAAAAGGTGTTAAATGTCAACCGAGAAGGGCGGCCTGCCGCTTTATTCGGAGGTGGGACATAATTATGACTAATGAGCTGGAAATGCGATGATCTGAACTGGATGGCGAGGGAGTCGGCCGCTGGTCAGGGGTTCTCCTGGCGCACGCCGTGCGTCACCGCGAAATCACCTGGGCCGGTCCGGGGGTGGGCTTACCAGGAGAGCTTGAACGCCGGAGGCAGCAGCAAATAGGTCCCGGCCACCAGGCAGGCGCCCGCGACCACCAGGAAGAGGAACACCCAGAACCCGCCGGGCAGGAAGGTCAGCCGGGCGAGCTGATCGGCGTCGGAGTCGGGTGCCCGGCCGTAACGCCGCTTGCGCTGCAGCTCCACGATCGGCCGCACACCCCCCAGCAGCAGGAACCACACGGCCAGATAGGCGAGGGCGGCGTCCATGTCGGGCTCGGCGTACCAGGTGAAGACGGAGATCGCGCCCCCGGTCGCCAGCAGGCTCACCACGCCGAACAGGTTGCGGATCAGCAGCAGCATGCAGAACAGCAGCACGATCACTATTGCGATCAGCACCTCCACGTAGCCGGAGGAGGTCAGCCATGCCCCGCCCAGCCCCAGCAGGGACGGGGCGACGTATCCGGCGGCGGCGGTCAGGATCATGCCGGGCCCGCGGGGCCTGCCCCTGGTCAGGGTCACGCCGGAGGTGTCGGAGTGCAGGCGGATGCCCTCCAGCTTGCGCCGGGTGAGCAGTGCCATCAGTGCGTGCCCGCCCTCGTGGGCGATGGTGATCAGACCTCGCGACAACTGCCACGAGGTGGACCACGACACCACGCCCAGTGCGGCCAGCGCGGACAGCAGCACGACCCAGAGGGGCGGCCCGGAACGGGCCGTGGTCAGGGTCACCCAGAGGTCGGACAACGCTCACTTCTCCTTCGCGGCATGAGAGCAAAGCGTCCCACGACTGCCGGTGTGCTGGCGATAAAGTCGAGGTCGTGCAGAACATGATTCCGGAACTCGCGGACGCCGGCGTCTCCGCCTGGTGGCGTGGGCTTGGCCTGCCCGGCCTGGCGGACGTGCACGTCCACTTCCTGCCCGAGCGCATGGAGCGCCGGGTCTGGCACCACTTCGAGCACGGCGGTCCGCTGATGGGGAAAGGGTGGCGGATCCACTACCGGCTGCCCGTCGAGGAGCGGGTCGATCGGCTGCGGGCGCTCGGGGTGCGGGCCTTCTCCGCCCTCGCCTACGCGCACCGGCCGGGCATGGCCGAGAGCCTCAACGAATGGACACTCGACTTCGCCCGCCGTACGGCGGAATGTCTGCCCTCGGCCACCTTCTACCCCGAACCTGGAGTCCTTGGCTATGTCCGGGACGCGCTCGGCCGTGGGGCGCGGATCTTCAAGGTCCACCTCCAGGTCGGCGACTTCGACCCCAGGTGTGAGGAGATCGACGACGTGTGGGGGCTGCTGGCCGAGCGGGGCGTTCCCGTCGTCGTCCACGCCAGCTCGATCCCGCTGCCCGGCCGCTGCACGGGGCCGGTGCCGGTCCGCGGGGTACTGGAGCGCCATCCCGCCCTGCCGCTGGTCGTGGCGCACCTCGGCATGCCGGAGTACGACGAGTTCTTCGAGCTGGCCGAGACCTTCACGAATGTGCGGCTCGACACCACGATGACCTTCACCGACTTCGCCGAGCGTGGTACGCCGTTCCCCGCGCGCCTCCGGCCGCGCCTGCGTGACCTCGGGCTGGCCGGCAAGGTCCTGCTCGGCAGTGACTTCCCCAACATCCCCCACCCCTACGCCCACCAGCTCCACGCGCTGGACAGGCTCGACCTGGGCGACGACTGGCTCCGCGCGGTGTGCTGGAACAATGCGGACAATCTCCTTGACCTTTCGGCGCACTACACTCGGTCAGCAGGACATTGATGATCGGGAGAGACTCGTGAACGACCGAAACGCCGAGCTCATCAAGACGTTCTATGACGCCTTCGCACGTCGTGACGCCGACGAGATGGAGCGCTGTTACCACCCCGACGTCACGTTCGGGGACCCCGTCTTCCAGGACCTCGAAGGACGCGACAAGGTCATGGGGATGTGGCGGATGCTGCTCGGCCGCAGTACCGACCTCGGGGTGGAGGTCCGCGACATCGCCGTCCGCCAGTACGAGGGCACCGCGCACTGGACCGCCAGTTACACCTTCGGCAAGACGGGCAGGAGGGTCGTCAATGAAATCGACGCTCTCTTCCGTTTCGAGGACGGACTTATCGTTCGCCACCACGACGACTTCGACCTGCGGCGCTGGTCCAAGATGGCCATGGGCCTGCCGACCGGGATCATCCTCGGCTGGACCCCGATGCTCAGGGCCAAGATCCGCAACACCGCGATGCAGTCGCTGCAAGAGTTCATGACCACCCGATAAGGAGACACGTGTGACCGACCGGCGAGTGCGGGGCCTGCGAAGCCTGATGCGTGGGCGTCCCGGCGCCGGTCGGGAGTCTCCCGAGCGTTCGATGGACCCCAGATCCGCCGGTGACGGGCTGCCGGTCCCACCCCGCTCGCGCGTCATCGACAACGCGATCTACGTCAACGGGCATCGCGCCGCCACCCCCGAGTCTCTTCCCGACGCCTTCGAGTGCCTGAAGAACACCCCGGACAGCATGGCCTGGATCGGCTTCTACCGGCCGGAGGACAGCGTCATCCTCGACGTCGCCGAGAAGTTCGACCTGCACGAGCTGGCGGTCGAGGACGCCATCGTCGCTCACCAGCGGCCCAAGGCCGACCGCTACGGCGACACCCTGTTCGTGGTGCTCCGCCCCGCCAGGTATCTCGACGAGGCCGAGGAGGTCGACTTCGGCGAGTTGCACGTCTTCGTCGGCCAGAACTTCGTGATCACCGTACGGCACAGCGAGGCCCCCGACCTGTCACAGGTCCGCCGCAGGATGCAGCACGACCCCGACCTGCTCGGCCAGGGCCCGCAGGCGGTGCTCTACGCCATCCTCGACGCGGTGGTGGACGGCTACGCCCCCGTGGTCGCCGGTCTGCAGAACGACATCGACGAGATCGAGGTGCAGGTCTTCGGCAACGAGCCCGGGGTCTCCCGCCGCATCTACGAGCTGTCGCGCGAGGTGATCGAGTTCCAGCGGGCCACCCAGCCGCTGCTGGGCATGATCGAGGGCTTCATCGCGGGGGCCGCCAAGTACGGGGTGGACGAGGAACTGCAGAGATACCTGCGGGACGTGGCCGACCACGCGATCACCGTCGCGGAGCGGGTCAGCGGCTTCCGCCAGATGCTCCACGACATCCTCGTGGTCAACTCGACCATGGTCGCCCAGGCCCAGAACGAGCACATGACCAGGCTCACCGAGGCGAGCAACGCCCAGAACGAGGAGGTCAAGAAGATCTCCGCCTGGGCCGCCATCCTGTTCGCCCCCACCCTCGTCGGCACCATCTACGGAATGAACTTCGACGTGATGCCCGAGATCCACTGGACGTGGGGCTACCCCTTCGCGGTCCTGCTCATGGCGGGCGTCTGTCTCACCCTGTATCTGGTGTTCAAACGCCGAGACTGGCTCTGAGTGCACTCCCGGCGAGGCGGGGAGTGCACTCCGCACATCCGCACCGTCAGTTGAGCTTGGCCAGAATCAGGTCGAGCTTGCCTTCCATGGAGTCCATACGAGTCTCCATAGAGTCCATGCGAGTATCCATGGAGTCCATACGGGCGTCCATCTTCGTCTCCAGGTTGTCGACCTTGGTCTCCAGACCGTCGACCTTGGTGGAGAGAGCGGAGAGGTCCTCCTTGGTGGCCATCCTGTTCATGATCTCTTCGAACATCGGCGCGGTGTAGGTCATGACCTCCTCGCGGACGATCTTAGGGAGATCATTCAGGGTCTCCTTGATGTACGCCAGGTCTGCGCTCGTCTTGAAGGCATGAGCCTCCAACTCCGTCAGGCGCTGACCTGTGTTTCCAATCGCCACTCCGGGCATGGTACCTCCTGCTCAGGGGGAAACGGAGGGCTGTCCGGCTACGAGCCGGAGTCGCGATCCGTAACAGTGCGCATCCAATTGAACACGTACGGGTGACATGGTGGAGGCGGGTTCCGGGATTTCGGTCCGGAGGAATCAGCTGAGCAGTTTGCGGGCGGCGGCCTCGATCTCGGCCTCCGACAGCAGCACGTGCCTGGACGCCTCGCCCAGCGGGATGAAGCTGTCGAAGGAGGTCACCCGGGCGATCCTGCCGGTGAAACCCGCGTCGATCAGCTCGGCGACGATGCTCTCCGAGACCCCTCCGCTACGGCGGGTCTCGTCGGCGATCAGCACCCTTCCGGTCAGCTCGGCGGCCCGCATCAGATCCTCCACCGGCAGGGGGGAGAGCCAGCGCAGGTCGAGCACACGGCAGCTGTGCCCCTCGGCGGTGAGCCTGACCGCGGCGCGCAGGCTCATCCGCAGGCCGTTGCCGAAGGTCACGATCGTCAGGTCGCGGCCGTCGCCGTAGCTGCGGGCGCGCCCGATCGGGATGTGCGTCTCCGCCCAGCGGGCCGGGGGCGCGTACGGGGAGAGCCAGCCGTTGTCGCCCTCCTCGAACATGTCGCGGGTGCTGTACAGCGCGATGGGCTCAAGGAAGACGCAGACGCTGCCGTCGGTGCGGGCGGCGGCCAGGCAGGTGCGCAGCATCGAGGCGGCGTCATCGGGACGCGCGGGGGAGGCCACGACCAGGCCGGGGATGTCGCGCAGCGCGGCGACGGAGTTGTCGTTGTGGAAGTGGCCGCCGAAGCCCTTCTGGTAGGCGTAGGAGGCGACGCGCAGCACCATCGGGTTGCGGAAGGCGCCCCGGGAGAAGAACTGGAGCGTCGCGGCCTCGCCGCGGATCTGGTCCAGGGCGTTGTGCAGGTAGGCCAGGTACTGGATCTCGGGCACCGGCAGCAGGCCGGAGACCCCCGAGCCGAGTGCCAGGCCGAGCACCGCCTGCTCGTCGAGGTGGGTGTCGAAGACCCGGCCGAGACCGAAGCGTTTCTGCAGGCCGCGGGTGACGCCGTAGACGCCGCCCTTGCGCGCCACGTCCTCACCGAAGACCAGCACGTCGGGGTGGGCGGCCAGGGCGTCGGTGAGGGTGCGGTTGATGGCCTGGGAGAGGGTCAGCGGACCCTCCTGTTCGGGGAGTCTGCCGCCGAAGGCCCTCGCCCTGGCCTCGGGGGCTGCGACGTTCCTGCCGGCCGCGGCGACGGCGGCGGGGGTGCGCGGGGCCAGCGGTTCGACGATGTCGAGGGCGGAGACCAGCCGGGGCCGCCGTGAGCTCTCCATGGCCATCTTGAACAGGTGTTCGCGCGTCGTCTCATAGCGGAGCAGCAGCTCGTCGGGGGTGGTCAGACCGGCCTCGACGAGCAGCCTGGCGGTCGTGACGAGCGGATCGCGCGCGAGGTCGGCGTCGATCTCCCGTTTGCTCCGGTAGGAAAGCTCCACGTCCGACCCTGCGTGGCCCATCAGCCGGACGGTGTCGACGCGCAGCAGGGCCGGGGCTCGATTCGAGCGGACGTGGTCGGCGGCGGCCAGCGCCACGTCGTGGACGTCGGCCAGGTCGCAGCCGTCGGCCTCGAAGTACCTCAACAGTGGGTGGTGGGCGGCCTTGACCCAGCCCTCGGGGGTGCGCACGCTGATGCCCAGGCCGTTGTCCTCGCAGACGAACAGGACCGGCAGCGCCAGCTTCTGGTAGGAGCAGTAGGCGGCGGTGTTGAGTCCCGACAGGGCGCTGGCGTGGTTCGTCGAGGCGTCGCCGAAGCTGCACATCGCGATCGCGTCGGCCGGCCACGGCCCCGGCAGGCCGAGCTGGCGGGTGCGCTCGATGGCGAAGGCCACGCCCACCGCGCGCGGCAGGTGGCTGGCGATCGTGGAGGTCTGCGGGATCACCGCCAGGTCGGGGTGGCCGAAGACCTTGTGCCGCCCGCCGGCCATCGGCTCCTCGGCCGAGGCGGTCAGGCCGAGCAGCACGTCGCGCATCCCCTCCTCGGGCAGCCGTCCCGCCATCGCCGACCGGGTCAGGTAGAAGGCGCCGGACCGGTAGTGCGGGAGGACGGGGTCGGTGACGCGCAGCGCGGCGGCGATCGCGGCGTTGCCCTCGTGTCCGGCCGAGCCGATGGTGTAGAAGCCCTGCCCCTGCTCACGAAGCCAGCGGGCGGTGACGTCCAGCAGCCTGCTGCCCAGCTGGAACTCGAACAGCTCGCGGCAGCGGGCCCCGGTCAGGGTCGTGCCCTCCCGTACGGGAAGGCCGGGATCGCGCGGCGCCCCGGGGGAGAGGGCGGCCACGGCCTCGGTGAAGTGGGTCTCAACAGTGTCGCGCGCCACAGCCCGATTATGTCCTCCTCGGCGGACGCCGTCCTCAACCTTGACATCTTTGGTGCGGCGGGGTCGTGGATCGGCCTCATGTAACAGTTTTCCATGACGGGTTGTCAGAATTTACTGCTGATTATCGGAAACAATGGTCAAGGAGGTGTCTTTGCCGGTGCGAGCCGGAAAACGAGGCAAGACTTGTGAATGGTCGCCTTACCGAGCGTGAGGATCAGTGAAGTATGGAAGGTGAGTGACGCGGGAGGGGAGCCGCAATGCTGGTACAGGACGATGAGCGGCCGGTGGTCGTCGGATACGACGACTCCGTGGAGAGCCGGCGGGCACTGCGCTGGGCCCTTGAGGAGGCCCGCCTCAGATTCCTCCCGTTGCTGATCTGTCACGCCTGGCAGTGGCCCTACCCGATGCTCTCCGTCACCCACGAGACCACCGCGGTCATCCGGCGCATGGGCTCGCACATCCTGGAGAGGGGGCTGGCCCTGGCGCACGATCTGGCCCCCCGGGCACAGGTGCGCGGCCAGCTGGTGGAGGGGTCGCCGGGGGCGGCCCTGGTGAGCGTGTCGGGTGCGGCCGAGCTGGTCGCGATCGGCCCGCGCGGCTCCGGCGGTTTCGACGAGCTGGAGATCGGCTCGACGACGGTCCAGGTCGCCTCGCACGCCCGCTGCCCGGTGGCCGTCGTCAGGCAGCCGGGCCACCTCCGCACCGACCGCGTCGCGATCGCCGTGGAGGACGCGCACCTGGAGTCGGCGGAGCTCGGCCTGGCCTTCGAGGAGGCGAGGCTGCGCAGGGCGACGCTGCTGGTGATCTGCCTCTGCCCCGAGGGCGCCGACGACACCCGGCGGGTGGCGGTCCGCTTCAACACCAACGTCGCGCTGTGGGAGGAGAGGTATCCGCAGCTGGAGGTGGAGACCATGATCGAGACGAGATCCCACGTCGAGGTGCTCCGTGCCGCGGCCGACCGCTCGGACCTGATGGTGGTGGCCGACAGGGAGCACGACGACCCGCCGGGCCTCCCCATCGGCCCGGCCTGCCAGATGCTGCTGCGCGAGGCGCCGTGCACGGTCATGGTGAACCCCTCGCAGGCGTGGCTCACGTCCCCGCGCAAGGGTGCCCACATCATGAGTTAGTGATTGCTAACCTTGGGATGTGGCCAGCGCCGCGCGGGCCATGCCGCGCAGCAGTTCGGCCATCGCCGCGGGCGGTAGTTCCCCGGCGCTGTGCGGTGTGGAGTTGAGCAGCCCGAAGACGGCGTGGGTCGCGGCGCGCAGCTCGGCCTGGGAACGGCCCGGGTAGAGCTCGCTCAGCACGGTGACCCACTCCTCGACGTACAGTCTCTGGAGCCTGCGGATCCGTCGCCGGGCGGGCTCGGGTACGTTGTCCAGCTCCCTGTCGTGCACCGTGATCAGTGCCGGGTGGCTCAGCGCGAATTCGATCTGGCAGCTGAGCAGGGCGTTCAGGGCCTGCTCGGCGCCGGCTGCCTCGGTCACGCGGCGGGTGCCCGAGGCGTGCAGGCGCTCGCTGACGTCCAGCAGCATCTCGGAGAGCAGAGCCTCCTTGCCGCTGAAATGCCGGTAGAGGGCCGGACCCGAGGTGCCGACCGCGCCGCCGATGTCCTCGATCGAGACACCGTGGAAGCCGCGCGCCGCGAACAGTCTCGCCGCGGCGTCCAGGATCTCGGCGCGCCGCGAGCCGCGATTGCGGGTAGCGGGCTGGGCAGTCGTCACCTTCCGCATGGTAGACGGTAACGTTAATAATGACTAACATCTGCGGTGAAGTTAGTGATCCTTAACCCAGCGGCGACGGAGCCGGACAGGAGGGCCCGCATGAGTGGCTGGCCGGTGCTGCGAAGCACCTGCGACCCGGGTGGCGAGGGTTTCAGGCGCAACGCCGAGGTCAATGAGCGGCTGGTCGCCGACCTCGGGGAACGCGTCGCGGCCGCGAGGCTGGGAGGCCCGGAGAAGTCGCGCGCCAGGCACGTCTCCCGGGGCAAGCTGCTGCCCCGCGACCGCGTCGACTCCCTCCTCGACCCCGGCTCGCGATTCCTGGAGCTCTCCCAGCTGGCCGCGGGAGGGATGTACGGGGACGAGGCGCCCGCCGCCGGGATCATCACCGGGGTGGGCCGGGTCTCCGGCCGCGAGTGCGTGATCGTCGCCAACGACGCCACCGTCAAGGGCGGCACCTACTACCCGATCACCGTCAAGAAGCACCTGCGGGCCCAGGAGGTCGCCCTCCACAACAACCTGCCCTGCGTCTACCTCGTCGACTCCGGGGGCGCGTTCCTGCCCAGGCAGGACGAGGTCTTCCCGGACCGCGAGCACTTCGGCCGGATCTTCTACAACCAGGCCACCATGTCGGCGCGCGGCATCCCGCAGATCGCCGCGGTCCTCGGCTCCTGCACGGCGGGCGGCGCCTACGTCCCGGCGATGAGCGACGAGGCGGTGATCGTCCGCAACCAGGGCACGATCTTCCTCGGTGGCCCGCCGCTGGTGAAGGCGGCCACCGGCGAGGAGGTCAGCGCCGAGGACCTGGGCGGCGGCGACCTGCACGCCCGGGTCAGCGGCGTCACCGACCATCTCGCCGACGACGACCGCCACGCGCTGAGGATCGTCCGGGACATCGTCTCCACCCTCGCGCCGCGCACGCCCTCCCCCTGGGAGCGCCTGCCATCGGAGGAGCCGGTCTGCGACCCCCGCGACCTGTACGGCATCGTCCCCGCCGACACCCGCACCCCGTACGACGTCCGTGAGATCATCGCCCGCGTCGTCGACGGCAGCAGGTTCGGCGAGTTCAAGGCCGAGTACGGCAGCACGCTCGTCACCGGGTTCGCCCGCATCCACGGTCACCCCGTCGGGATCATCGCCAACAACGGCATCCTGTTCGGCGAGTCGGCGCTCAAGGGCGCCCATTTCATCGAACTGTGCGACCGGCGCAACACCCCGCTGGTCTTCCTGCAGAACATCAGCGGGTTCATGGTCGGCCGGGCCTACGAGGCGGGCGGGATCGCCAAGCACGGCGCGAAGATGGTCACCGCCGTCGCCTGCGCCCGGGTGCCCAAGTTCACCGTGGTCGTCGGCGGCTCGTTCGGGGCCGGCAACTACGCGATGGCCGGGCGCGCCTACTCGCCCCGGTTCCTGTGGATGTGGCCCGGAGCCCGGATCTCGGTGATGGGCGGCGAGCAGGCCGCCAACGTCCTGTCCACGGTCGGCAACGCCGACCCCGACGCCATCCGCGGGCAGTACGAGGAGCAGGGCAACCCCTACTACTCCACGGCCCGCCTCTGGGACGACGGGGTCATCGACCCCCTCGACACCCGAACCGTCCTGGGCCTGGCCCTGTCAGCCTCGGCCAATGCCCCCCTCGACCCTGTCGGCTACGGCGTCTTCCGGATGTGACCGCACCCATGACCCAACCATCAGCACCCCGCCGGATGTTCGACACCGTCCTCGTCGCCAACCGCGGCGAGATCGCCCTGCGGATCACCCGCACGCTCAGCAGACTGGGCATCCGTTCCGTGGCCGTGCACAGCGACGCCGACGCCGGGGCGCGGCACGTCCGCGAGGCCGATGTCGCGGTACGGCTCGCCGGCGGCTACCTCGACGTCGACGGCATCCTCGCCGCCGCGGCGGCGACCGGAGCCCAGGCCGTGCACCCCGGCTACGGCTTCCTCGCGGAGAACGCCGCCTTCGCCCGGCGCTGCGCCGAGGCCGGGCTCGTCTTCGTCGGCCCGCCGCCGGAGGCCGTCGAGGCCATGGGCGACAAGATCCGCGCCAAGGCCACCGTCTCCGCGGCCGGCGTCCCCGTCGTCCCCGGCGGAGCCGAGCCGGGCGACGACCTGGCCGAGGCCGCCGAGCGGATCGGCTTCCCCGCGCTGATCAAGCCCTCGGCGGGCGGCGGGGGCAAGGGCATGGTGCTCGTGCGCTCCGCGGCGGAGCTGCCGGAGGCGCTGGCGTCCGCCCGCCGCACGGCCGCCGCCGCGTTCGGTGACGCGACCCTGCTGATCGAGCGGTTCGTGGAGAACCCCCGGCACATCGAGATCCAGGTGATGGCCGACGCCCACGGCGGCGTCATCCACCTGGGCGAGCGCGAGTGCAGCCTGCAGCGCCGCCACCAGAAGATCGTCGAGGAGGCACCCTCCCCGCTTCTCGACGCCGCGACCAGGGCCGCGATGGGCGCCGCGGCGGTCGAGGCCGCCAGGTCCGTCGGCTACACCGGTGCCGGCACCGTGGAGTTCATCGTCCAGGGCTCCACCGGCGACTACTACTTCATGGAGATGAACACCCGCCTGCAGGTCGAGCACCCCGTCACCGAGCTGGTCACCGGCCTGGACCTGGTCGAGCTCCAGCTCAGGGTCGCCGCCGGCGAGCCCCTCCCGCTCACCCAGGAGCAGGTGCGGCTCGACGGTCACGCCGTCGAGGCCCGGGTCTACGCGGAAGATCCCTTCCGGGGCTTCCTGCCGACCGGGGGCCGGGTCCTCGCGCTGCGCGAGCCGCCCGGCGTGCGGGTCGACTCCGGTCTGCTGGCCGGGGGCGTGGTCGGCAGCGACTACGACCCGATGCTGTCGAAGGTCATCGCCTGGGGGCCGGACCGGGCGAGCGCCCTGCGGCGGCTCGACGGGGCGCTCGCGGCCACGGCCGTGCTCGGGGTGCCCACCAACATCTCCTTCCTGCGCGCCCTGATCGGCCATCCCGCGGTGGTCGCGGGAGACCTCGACACCGGCCTCGTCGAGCGCCACCTCGACGAGCTGGTCTCCCGTGCGGGCGTCCCCGACGACGTGCTGACCGCCGCGGCCCTGGTCCTGCACCGCGAGCACGTCCCCGCGGGGCACGCCGACCCGTGGGACGTCCCCGACGGCTGGCGGCTGGGCGAGGCGGCGTGGACCGTCTACCGGCTGGAGAGCCGCGACGGGGTCCACGAGCTCAGGGTGCGCGGCCTGCCCGCCTCCGGCGCCGAGGTCCTGCTCTCCGGCGACCTCTCCGGCGACGGCGCGGATGCCGGCGCCGAGACGGTACGGGCGCTGCTGGCCGACGAGGGCGACGACCTGCTCGTCACCCTCGGTGAGACCGCGAGGCGCTACGCCGTCGCCAGGGACGGCGACACGGTGTGGCTCGGCCGCGACGGCGACGCCTGGGCGTTCACCCACCGCCACCTGGGCGACCCCGGCGACCGGGCGGGCGCGGGCGGTCCGGGGGACGGTCTGGTCCGCAGCCCGATGCCGGGCACCGTTCTGGTGGTGAAGGTGGCCGCCGGTGACCGGGTCACCGAGGGGCAGCCGCTGCTCATCGTGGAGGCGATGAAGATGGAGCACACCGTGACCGCGCCGATCGACGGGGTCGTCGCCGAGCTGCGGGTCCGGACGGGCCAGGCGGTCGGCATGGACGCCGTGCTGGCCGTGGTCGGCGGACAGGAGCGGTGATGCGCGCCGTACCGGAACGTCAGGGAGGCGAGGGGGCATGATGCGCGAGCCGCAGAGGATCGGGGCGGAGGGACTGCCCGAGCGGGTCACGATCTACGAGGTCGGGCCGCGCGACGGGCTGCAGAACGAGGCGGCGGTGGTCCCCGTCCGGGTCAAGGCCGAGTTCATCGCCCGGCTGGCCGCCGCGGGACACCGGGTGATCGAGGCCACCAGCTTCGTGCACCCCAAGTGGGTGCCCCAGCTCGCCGACGCCTCGGAGTTGCTGACGGTCATGGAGCGGGTCCCCGGTGTGCGCTACCCGGTGCTCGTGCCCAACGAGCGCGGCCTGGACCGCGCGCTCGAACACGGCGTCCAGGAGATCGCGATCTTCGCGAGCGCCACCGAGACGTTCGCGGGCCGGAACCTCAACCGGACGCTGGAGTCGCAGTTCGACATGTTCGAGCCGGTGGTCGCACGGGCGCTGGCGCACGGCCTGAAGGTCAGGGCGTACGTGTCGATGTGCTTCGGTGACCCTTGGGAGGGCCCGACGCCGATCGCCCAGGTCGTCTCCGTCGGGCGCAGGCTGCTCGACCTGGGCTGCTTCGAGCTGTCGCTCGGCGACACCATCGGCGTCGGCACCGCCGGCCACGTCGCCGCGCTGATCGAGGCCTTCGGTGACCCCTCCCGGCTCGCGGTCCACTTCCACGACACCTACGGCCAGGCCCTGGCCAACACGCTCACCGCGCTGCGGGAGGGCGTGAGGGTGGTCGACGCCTCCACCGGAGGCATCGGCGGTTGCCCGTACGCCGAGAGCGCCACCGGCAACCTCGCCACCGAGGACCTGGTCTGGATGCTGCACGGTCTCGGCGTCGAGACCGGCCTTGATCTTCCGTCGCTGGTGGAGACCAGCACCTGGCTGGCCGGCAGGCTCGGCCGCCCCAGCCCGTCGCGGGTCGTCCAGGCCCTGGCCGGGAGCCCGTCCCGCACCCCCGTGGAGAAGGAGTGACCATGCCCAAGCTGACCGGCGAGTACGAGGAGCTACGCAAGACCGTCGAGGCGTTCGCCCGCGACGTGGTGGCCCCGGTGATCGGCGACCTCTACGAGCGCGAGGAGTTCCCCTACGACATCGTGCGGCAGATGGGCGCGATGGGCCTGTTCGGGCTGCCGATCTCCGAGGAGTACGGTGGCATGGGCGGCGACTACTTCGCGCTCTGCCTGGCCCTGGAGGAACTGGCCAGGGTCGACTCCAGCGTGTCGATCACCGTCGAGGCCGCGGTGTCGCTGGGCGCCATGCCGATCTACCGGTTCGGCACGGCCGAGCAGCGCGCCGAGTGGCTGCCCCGGCTGACGTCGGGCGAGATGCTGGGCGCCTTCGGTCTCACCGAGCCGGGCGGCGGCTCCGACGTGCCGGGCGGCATGCGCACCACGGCGGTGCTGGACGGCGACGAGTGGGTGATCAACGGCACGAAGGCGTTCATCACCAACTCCGGCACCGACATCACCGGCGTCATCGGTGTGGCCGCGATCACCGGCGAGCGGGCCGACGGCAAGAAGGAGATCTCCACGATCCTGGTGCCGGCGGGCACCCCGGGCCTCACCGTGGCCAAGAAGTACTCCAAGGTGGGCTGGAACTGCTCCGACACCCGCGGGCTCTCCTTCGACGACTGCAGGGTCCCGGCGCGGAACCTGCTCGGCGAGCGCGGGCGCGGCTACGCGCAGTTCCTGCAGACCCTCGACGAGGGCCGCATCGCCATCGCCGCGCTCTCCACCGGGCTGGCCCAGGGCTGCGTGGACGAGTCGCTGCGCTACGTCCGCGAGCGCCGGGCGTTCGGCCACCCCATCGGCCACTACCAGGCCATCCAGTTCAAGATCGCCGATATGGAGGTGCGCACCCACACCGCCCGCCTGGCCTACTACCACGCCGCGGAGAAGATGCTCGCGGGGGAGCCGTTCAAGAAGGAGGCGGCCATCGCCAAGCTCGTCGCCGGCGACGCCGCCATGGACAACGCCCGCGACGCCACCCAGATCTTCGGCGGCTACGGGTTCATGAACGAATACCCGGTCGGCCGCTTCTACCGCGACGCCAAGATCCTGGAGATCGGCGAGGGCACCAGCGAGGTCCAGCGCATGCTGATCGCCCGCGAGCTGGGACTCGGCGACCTCTGAGTGCTGGAAGGCGGCGGGCCCGGTCGCGGGTGAGGAGGCCGGGCCCGCTTCGACAAAGCCGGACGGGTTGATGATCGCCCAGGACTGAGGCGACTCAGTCCACACGGGTGAAGGTGATGTCGAGCTCCGCCACCACGCGCTCGCCCACCTCGGCCCAGCAGCGGAAGTCATGGTCAGCGCCCTCGCGGGTACGGCGGTGCGCGCTGAACCTCATCGTTTGCCCCGCGTAGGCGAGGCTATGCGCTACCAGGCGTACGCCCTTCGTCACGCAGCGAGCCGATGGCGCACCCTCCAGCCGGCGCAGCAGTGTGGTGGCCACTCGCGTCATGCCACCGGCGACAACGGCCACCGGCATCGCCGGGTGCAGGGCAAAGTGGCCCTTGCACATGTCCGCTGTCACCGGGCCCAGTGTGGCACTGAGGCATTCGCCGTCCGGGTGCCAGTCACGCAGCGCCAGGGGCTTGCCGTACGGGTTCTGCCGCAGCTCGGCCCACTCCTCGGGCGCGCGCCGGACTCCGTCGTCGAGGCGCGGCTCGCGACGCATGTCCACACGCGCCTTGGCGAACAGACGTGCGAAGGTGGCGGCCGGCAGCACGTCGTAGTCCACATCCAAGCGCATCAGTGGAGTGCCGTCGGGCGAGGACAGCAGCGTGTGTGCTTTGGCGGTGCGCTCGCCGGTGTGCTCCGCCTGCGCCGAGCCCCGGAGCAACTCCGAGGCGCGCGCCTGCGGCTCCGGGTTCAGCCACTGTCCGCGGGCGCCCGTTGCCAGGTAGAAGTGCTGGCCCTCCCGAGGCGCCGCCACGGCCGCGGCGCATGAGCCAAGAATCGCCAGGTGGCGGCCCGCTTCGGCGATGCCGATGCAGCCGGCCTCCATGTCTGGGTCCTGTTGCACGGGCACCCTGGCCGCCACCTCGCCCTGCCGCATCACCGTGACGTCCTTGAGGGCGAAGTAGGGATCTCTCACGCAGATGCGTGAGTAGAGCTCGGATGCCGTCAGTACCGTATGCGGCTCCAGCACGGACAGGCCCCGGGCAGGCCCAGGGGCCACAGAAAAGGCGGCAGGAACGGCGGGCGTATCGGATATGGAAGCCGACCTCGTTTCGGAATGCCGCGTCGAAGAGCCTTGATCGGTAACTTCCGTATTTCCTGACAACGGAAACCTCCTCTTTGTTATTAAATTCGGAAAAATATGCAACTCTACACGATTTCCGGCCGACGTCGTTTCTGAATCGACGCGGAACTGAAGTGACCCTTCGTGGATTCCGCGGTCGACCGGTTGCTCGACATCGTTGGACTCGGCTGCGCGGAGCGATATGAGATGTCTCCGACCTGGTGAAACACCAGGAAGGTCGAGAGTGCGCGCCCAACGGATCGTCGTGGAGCGTTATGAGGTGAGAGCGATTTCCGAACTCCGGTCAGGCCCTGGAACGGCCTGACCGGAGTGCGCTCGCCGACATGTTCTTCAAGCGGGGTTCGTTCCTGAAGAAGACGGACAGTTGCCGCCGGTGTTCCTTCATCGGGTGTAGTGGCCGGTTGTCCCTGCGGTCGTTTACCACGGATGGTTGTCGGGGCACTTGAGGAACAGGTTGGTGCCGGTCCGTGGTTCCAGGATCTTGCCGGTCCTGATGGTGATGATCGGCGGCCGAGGCCGGGAGCGCCGGGACGAGGAGCCCACCGGCCGGGGCGGCGGCGACCGCCACACCGATGATTCCGCGTGTTCTCATGACTTTCTCCTTCACTCACTTCCTTGCCCGAGGGCGGGGAAAGTCGTGCCGGAACAGCGTGAGCGGGCGAGACCGCAGATTTCCGCGCCGTCGTATCCGGTCACCTGATTTCTCCCTCAGGAGATCTCCCGGAGAAGTCTTCTCACACGATCTTGGATACGACTTGAACTTTACTTGGACACCGGTCCGAACAGGTCGGTGCGTCGTCGACCGCCCGGCGGGAGCGGTGCGGGATACCGGAGGATGAGCGGGCGAAGGCGAGGGTGGCGTCCGCGGGCCTGCCTGCCTCCGCGAGGAGGGCGGGTGCTCACGGCTTCTCCGTGGTGTCGGGCAGTCCTTCCAGCTCGCGTACCCGCTCGATCATCTCGGTGATGGCGTTCAGGCTCTTGGGGGAGAGACCGGCCGCGCGCAGCGCGAGCTGCCGGACGTGCGTGTCCCGGATGGCGGTCAGCAGCGCGAGTTCGGCGTCGATCCGCTCGGCTGCCGTTTCGTCGAAGAAGTAGGCCGGAGGGACACCGAAGAATCCCGCCAGGGCTTCGAGATGCCGTTTGGTCGGGTTGTCGCGGATGCCTTTTCGCAGCTGCCAGATGTAGGTAGCCGATATGGTCGGGCCGCCGGCCGTGCGAAGCGCCTCGGCGACCTCCTCGAAGCTGTACTCGCCGCCGTCACGCGGGTGGACCGTGTGGAAGAGATGGTCCAGCTTCGCCGCGAGGGTCCGCCGTGTGTCCGGCGAGCCGGCTGGCGAGGTGTCTGGCATGTGTCCTTCCCGCGCGGACCGGCCTGGGCAGGCCCGGGTCGCAGGTCGAAGGATACCAGGGCGTCAACTGGGGTGGGTGGCAGTGTGTATATGGACCAACGACAGTTTGTTGTTCTTGTGGATCGGTTGCTGCGAGGTCCGCCGGGCGGAACATTAGATGAAATATCCTGATGTTTTCCCGGGGGTGTCGTCACCTGTCGTCATCCGTCAGCGGCCGGCCGTGATGCAGCGTCTCCGCGTAGGAGAACACGTACCCCCTGCCCACCTCGACGGGGGCCAGGCCGGCCAGGTCGGCGTCCGGCACGTCGAGGAGGCGCAGGTCGGCCGATCCCGCCCAGATGTCGGAGAACTCGATGTCGGTGACCTCCGAGACGACGAGCCGGTTCAGCGGCGCCTCCGACGGCACCCAGGAGGGGAACAGCCGGGTGTGCACCAGCGGGACCGTGTGCAGAAGCGGCGGCCGGTCGATCCGGCCGTCCAGCGTGACGGTCGCCTCGGCGGTACGCCGTCCGTCTACGGACAGGACCCCGCCGAACCGTCCCCCACCGGCCAGCCGGGGACCCGCGCGGCCGACCGCCACCGGCCGGATCTGGTGGACGGTGCCGAACTGCTTGGGCATGCCCTGGATCCAGCCGCGCATCAGCGGGACCGGGCTGTCCACCCAGGCGTACGGGCATCGCGCGAGATGCCGCCCCCGATACCGGCAGGAGATCAGGATCAGGAACTCGGCGAACCGGCATCGCGCCGGGTCGGCCAGTTCGGCCCCGGACTCCGAGCACCACTGCCACTCGGCGAAGATCGCGGCGGCCTCGCCGGGGTCGGGCCCCGGCTCCAGCTCGGGCGGCAGGAACCGTGCGGCCGCGGCCGGGTCCACGCGGTAGTCGACCATGATGACGTCGCCGGAGAAGTGCCAGGGCGGCGGGGTGACCATCGCCGAGCCCCCGGAGGGGGAGAGCGGCAGGGTGTAGCCGTGCGGGCCCGCCATCGGAGTGGAGGGGATGGTCGTCTCGATCGATCGCATGCGTCAGGTCCGATCCGTGTGCGCCGGTAACGCGTTCCAGGCCGCGGCCAGCCGCCGGGCGGCGAAGGCCAGCCGCGAGGGGGAGTTGAAGCTGTAGGCCAGCCGGATGGCCGGCCGCGTCGTGCCGCCGAAGCGGGAGCCCGCGGCCACCTCGACCCCGGCACCGCTCGCCGCGCCGAGCAGGTCGGGCTCGCGCTGCCGGTGGCGGGCGCGGAGCCAGACGAAGAAACCGCCGTCCGGCCGGTCGAGCTCGAAACCGTCGTCCAGGTTGGCCAGCAGGGTGTCGACGAGCGTGTCACGCCTCTCCCGCAACCTGGCTCGCAGCCAGTCCAGGTGACGGTCGTAGTCGCCGGCGCGCACCAGGGCGGCCACCGCGAGCGCGGCGGTGTGGTTCAGGCAGCCGCCGCTGCGGAACAGCCCGTGACCGGCGAGCCGGTCGACGGTCTCGGTTCCGGCGAGCAGCCAGCCCAGGCGCAGCCCCGGGGCGAGCGTCTTGGAGAAGGTGCGCAGCCGGATCACCCCGTGGTAGCTCGCGAGCCCCGCCATGGAGGGGGGAGCGGGGGCCTCGCCGAGATGCAGTTCGGCGTAGGCGTCGTCCTCCACGACCGGGGTCCCGTGGCGGGACGCGACGGACAGCAACTCACGTCGCCGCGCGACGGGGACGACCCGGCCGGTGGGGTTGTGGAAGGTGGGGTTCAGGTAGACGAACGCGGCCCGTTCCTCGGCCAGGGCCTCGCGCAACGCGTCCGGATCCATGCCCCCGGAGTCCGAGCGCACCTCGCGCAGCCGCATCCCGCAGTCGGTGAGGATCAGGCGTCCCAGGTCGTAGCAGGTCTCCTCGACGAGGACCACATCCCCCGGATCCGCCAGGGTGGTGGCGAGCAGCTGGAGAGCCTGCGAGATGCCTGCGGTGACCAGCACGTTTCCGGGCCCGCAGGCGATGCCGTCCGCCTGGGCGGTCCGTTCCGCCAGCGCGGCGCGGAGGTCGAGCGCGCCCCGGTCGTCGCCGTAGCCGAGCGCGGCCGAGCCGTACTCCTCCAGTGCCCGCGCGTAGGCGGCTCCCAGCAGGTCGACCGGGAGCAGGCCGGGTTCGAGGTAGCCCGGCCCCAGGTCGAACACGCCGGGAGGGGGGAGCGACTGCACGACCCCCGCCCGCCAGGAGCGCGCGTGCGACAGGGGTCCCGCGGTCTCCGCCGGAACCGTCGCGGCCTCGCCCGCGTCGGTTCTCATCGTGAGAGCAGTACGGAGCGCAGCGCCCGGGTCGCCTCCCTGAGGGGAGCGGCGGACCTGGCCAGCGCGATCCTGAGGGTACTGTTCCCCTCGGGCGGGTTCGCCCAGTGGAACTTCTGGCAGGGCAGCACGTACACGTTGTGGTCCCGCAGGCTGGACCACACGTCCAGGGCCGACCGCGCGCCGACGTTCACCCGTTCCACGCTGGCCCTGCTGTGCGGGTCGGGGAAGTGGATCCCCGGCACCCCGGCCAGCCCTTCCCGCACCAGGGCGCGGTTCTCCGCCACGAAGCGGTGCAGGTCGGCGAGGCCGCCGTCCGCGGCGTCCTCGGAGAACCGCTGGACCAGCGCGAGCACCATCGGGGACACGCCCAGCAGGATGTCGGAGTAGATCTTGGCCACCGGCAGGCCGAGGTTGGCCGCCGTCACCAGCCAGCCGACCTTGAGGTCGAGCGTCGGCCACAGCTTGCCGGTGTCCTCGATGACGACCCAGCGGCACCCGCTGTCCCCCAGCACCCGGTAGTGGTCGTAGTGGCCGGCGGGGTCGAACCCGCGGAACGAGGTGTCCAGCGCCAGGACCAGGTCGCGCTCCGCGCACTGCCCGGCGAGCCTGCGCAGGCCCTCCTCGGACAGCACCCGGCCGGTCGGGTTGTTCGGTGTGGTGACGAAGACGCAGCCCACCGAGCCCAGGATGTCGTCGAGGTCGTCCTCCCCCAGCCGTTCCTCGGCCACCGGCACCAGGTCCAGCCCGACACCGCGGAGGATGTCCGGGATGTTGTCGAAGGTGGGGTGGATCAGCGCGACCGAGCTCATCGCGCCGGCCAGGGAGCGGGCGAGGATCTCCATGGCCACGGAGGAGGAGTAGCAGGCCAGCACACGGCCGTCGTCGCCCGGGTAGCTGTGCTGGCCGAGTAGCCCGAAGTACGCGCGGTGGGCTTCCCGCTCCACCTCCTCGACCGGGAGTTCGGCGGCCTTGAGGAACAGGTTCGGCAGGTCGTCGATGATCCGGGCCTGTCCCGCGGTGAGCCCTTGGCGGGCGTGCGCGTCGGCGATGTTCAGCGGGCTGTTCAGGGCCAGATACTCGAACTGGGTGAGATTGCCGACGTCCAGCTCTGAACTGGCGGGCACCGTTCGGGTTTCCTGCATTCCGTTCACCTCGCATGGGTGGTTCGGGAGTGTGGGGCAGCCGGGGACATCTGTTTTCCGGCATTCGAAAAATCCCTGTCGAATCCGGGGGTAACCGTTCGTGGACCGCCGGTCGACCGGTGCCGCGGAATGCGGTTATCGATCACACGAAACGACAGGGGTGTTGAGGGAAAAATAATGCATGAAAAGAATGTTCGCAAGCGCCTGGTTGTTCAATACGCGAGCTGCATATTTTCCCGAGGATTCAATGTCGTTGCCCGTCTGCGACGCCCCCGTCATGCTGTCACCAGCGGCTGTACTGTCGGCATGACGGTTCAATATGGAACGCCTACTTTGCGGATGAGAATGTCCGGCATGCCGTGGCGGGTCGTGGATCGAGAATGAGAGGTGCTCTTAAATGTCGACCGTGACGGCCATTCCAGAACCATCCGCGGAAAAAAACGGGGCGGCGATGTCGCCGGTGCGCCGGGGACCCCTCGCGGCTGTCTCCGGCGGAGCGGTCGCCGTGTTCCTGCTGCTTTCCGGAGGGCAGGGGTACTACGTCGACGAACTCTACTTCCGGGTGGCCGCGGGGCATCTCGACTGGGGATACGTGGACCAGCCGCCCCTGATCCCGCTGCTGGCCCGGGCGCAGATGGCGCTGTTCGGCGACAACCTGGTCGCGATCCGCGTCGTGCCGGCGCTGCTGGCCGGAGTCGCCGTGCTGGTCGCCGGGCTCATCGCCCGCGAACTCGGCGGGGGCGGCCGGGCGCAGCTGCTCGCGGCGTGCGCGACGGCCGGCTCGCTGGCGTCGTTCGCCGCCGGGCACGTGCTCCACCCCACCGCCGTGGACCACCTCGTCTGGGTGACCGCGTGCTGGCTGGTGATCCGTGTCATCCGTACCGGCGAGGAGAGGCTCTGGCCGGTCGCCGGCGCGGTGGTCGGGATCGGACTGCTCGCGAAGTACCTCGTGGTGCTGCTGGTGATCTGCCTCGCGGCGGGGCTGCTGGTCACGGGGCCCAGACGGGTGCTGCGCAGCGGGTATCTGCCGACCGGCGCCGGGGTCGCCGCGCTGGTCGCCGCGCCCGGCCTGGTCTGGCAGGCGCTGAACGGCTGGCCCCAGTTCGCGATGGCCGGGAGCCTGTCCGAGCCGTTCGGGGTCGGAAGCGTGATCAACTTCTTCGTGGGACAGATACTGATGATCGGCCCGTTCCTGACCCCGGTGTGGGTTGTGGGACTGCTGGCCCTGCTACGCCGGCCCGAGTGGCGCGCCTACCGCTCGCTCGCCGTGGCCTACCTGGTCATGGTGGTGGTCCTGCTCCTGGCCGGTGGCGCCCCCCGGTACACCGAGGGTCTGCTGACCGTGCTGCTGGTGGCGGGATGCGTCCGCGCCGCCGGTTGGGCGGCGACGATCCCGCGCCGGATCTGGGTCGGGCTGGCGGTGGCCGGGAACGCGCTGCTGGCGATGGTGATGGTGATGCCGGTCCTCCCCGCCGCCGTGTACGCCCGCGATCCCGTGCTGGCGGCGCTGGGCGAGGAGCAGTTCGGCCAGACGGGCTGGCAGGGGCTGGCGGGACAGGTGGCCGCGGTCTACCGGTCGCTGCCGGAGGCCGACCGGGCACGGGCTGTCGTCTACGGCCACAACTACGGCGAGGCGGGTGCCGTCGCGCTGTACGGCCCCGGTTACGGACTGCCGCGGGAGTACAGCGGCAACAATTCCTATGCTGATTTCGGTCGTCCGGCGGACGATAAAACGGTTGTCATAGCCGTCGGTGTGGACCGTGCCTCGTTCTCCAGACTGTTCGGGCGGTGCGAGCTCGGTGGCACGCTCGATTTCGAGTTTCCCCATTTCGAGCAGGGTAAGGAGATCCTGGTGTGCCGTGACCCCCGTGAACCGTGGTCGCGGATATGGCCTGAACTGCGCTGGCTGGGTACATTCTGAGACCACGACCCAATTTCCGGCCTGCTAGGCTCGGCCGGGATAGGACATGGAGAACTCACGGGGGTGGGTCAGTCGATGAAGACATTGGTCCGCGGGCTCGAAGAGTCCGCGGACGTCGCCGTTCTGGAATTCTGACCGTGGTTCTCCGGGGGCGGAAAGCATCCCTCGGGTGGTGCGGCGGGTCCACTCTCGTTCTTTTTCGAGAATCACGATGACCCGTTCAGGGGCGAGTTTCAGGCGGCTGCGCCGCAGGTGTGACGAGATACTGAGCGAGCTCCCGCTGCCCATGCCGTTCGACGCCGGGAAGCTGTGCGACACGGTGGCGCGAAGGCGCAGCCGCACCATCCGGCTGGAGCCCATGAGGAGCCGGCGCGGCGTGATGGGGCTGTGGGTGGCCGTCGACGGTGCCGATCTGATCTTCTACGAGCAGGTGACCACGCCACCGCACCAGGAACACATCATTCTCCACGAGCTGAGCCATCTGCTGTGCGGGCACGATGTGACCGACCTGTCGGCCGCCGAGCAGGTACGGCTGCTCATGCCCAATCTGGACTCCGGGATGGTGCACAGGGTTCTGAGCCGCGGCTCCTACCCGGGCGTCGAGGAACGGGAGGCGGAGCTGCTCGCCTCGCTCATCATGCAGCGATCCAGACGAATGTTCCCCCTGAGCGGCGACGTCTCCGCTGGAATCGGGCAGAAGCTGGTCGTCGCCGGCCTGGTCGCGGCCCTGGCGTACCACGTCAACAAGGCACTGCTGCCGGCCGTGGCCGCCTTAGGGGACGACCACGCCCGGCCGCTCGGTCACGTGCTGGACGCCGTGCTCGCCCTGGTCGCGTTCGTATGCGTCCCGCTGGGCGCCACCATGCCGGCGTGGGGGGCGCTCTTGCGGGTGCCCGCCCTGCTGGAGTGGTTCCATCGCTACCGCGTCTACACGGTGCTGCGCCCGCTCTGGGGAGATCTGTACCGGGCCAACCCGCAGATCGCCCTGCTGCGGCCGCCGCACCGGCTGGCCGGCCTGCTGCCACCGCGCGACCTCGGCCTGCGCCTGTACCGGCGGGTCATCGAGATCCGGGACGGCCGGATGATCGTACGGCATCACCTGGACCCCGCCGTCGCGGCCGCGGCGGGGGGGGGGGGGCCGCGCCCCGGGGGGGGCCCCCCCGCGCCCCGGGGCCCCGGCGGGCGGGGGGCGC
>NZ_JBEXGU010000057.1:0-51124 GCF_040607515.1 Streptosporangium sp. NPDC005286
GCCCCCCCCCGGCGGCCCCCCCCCCCCCCCCCCCCGCGTTTTCCTCCGCCGCCCCCCCCCCCCCCCGCGGGCGCGGGCGCCCGCCCCCGCCGCCGTGAGGGTCAGCGCCCCCCGTCCGGGGCCGCCGCCACGGTGGCGGGGGGCGGCTCGGGCAGCGGATCCGGGATGTTGAGCAGCGAATCCTGCTTGCGGACCCGCAGGACCGTCGAGGCGAGCAGCAGCCCGATGATGATCAGGCCCGCCATGAACAGCGCACCCGCGTTGATGGAGCTCTCGGGGTACAGGACGGTGCCGTCCGGGGTACGCATTGCGAACTGCCCCATGATGACGAACAGGATGACCGGTGTGGTGCTGGAGAAGCCGCTGTAGCTCACCTGTACCATCCCGGCGATGGAACCCTGCTTGTCGGCCGGGGCGCCGGCGATGACCATGCCGGGGATCGAGCCGTAGGCCAGGCCCGTCCCGGCGCCCAGCAGCAGGGCGGCGATGAGGACCTGAAGGTAGCTGCCGTGGTTGAAGCCGAGTTGCAGACCGCCCACGAGGAGAAGTAGCAGGCCGATCTTCATCATGGTCGCGCCGCCCACACGATTGAGCAGCTTGCCGACGACAACGCCCATGATCACCATGGCGATCGACTGCGGAGCCGAGATCATCGCGTACTCCGACGCGGTCATCCCCAGGCCGTAGCCGAGCCCGGCCTCGCTCGGCGTCAAGCCGATCATCGGAGACATCGAGCCGGAGAGGCCGGTCGTCCCGTATGCCGTGGCGGCCGTCACCGCGGCGAGCAGGATCGGCCGGCGGGTGAAGATCCGCAGGTCGACGAGCGGATCGGAGAAGTTCAGCGACCGCATGACGAACCCGGCCATGAGCAGCAGGCCGACGGCGAACGCGCCCAGGGTGGTGACCGAGCCCCAGCCCCATGTACTGCCGAAGCTGATCCCCAGGAGCCCGATGCCCAGGCCGAAGCCCAGCATGCCGGCGCCCAGGAAGTCCACCCGCGAGGGGACGCGCAGCGGCGTCTCCGGAGTGGTCAGCAGCAGCAGCGGGGTGAGGATCGCCATCCAGAGAATGTCGAAGGCGAACAGGCCGCGGAAGCCCCAGTTGTCGAGCAGCCATCCGATGAGGAACGGCACGCCGATGGAGAAGACCCCGGTGCCGGTCATCGCGACCGCGCTGGCCAGCGGCAGGATCCGCCGTGGGTACACGTCGCGCATCAGCGAGTAGCTCAGGAACATCGTGGGCAGCACGGTGCCCTGCAGCAGCCGGCCCGCGATGAGCACGCCGAATGTCGGTGCCACGGTCGCGAGGACCGAGCCGACCGTGCTCGCCAGCAGGCAGACGATCATCATTCGCCGCTTGCCGTGGATGTCGGCCAGTTTCCCCACCAGCGGGCAGAGGACGGCCCCGGAGAGGATGAAGCCGGTGAGGAGCCAGCCTCCCTGGTCCGTCTTGAAGTGGGTGGTGATCGCCGGCAGCGCCGTCGACACGAGGCTGAACCCCAGCGCGGTCCCCTCCAGGATCATGACCATCGTCACCATGGAGAGGACGAGCCGTGGGGTCCACCCGCCCGTCTCCGCCGTCGTATCCGTAGTACTCATCGTCAGGCCTCCAGAAAAACGTGATGTTTCAATGAATCTCGGCGTGGCCGCGGACCTCAGCGTCTTCGTGGCGCAGGTCCCGGCGGGGGGATGCTGTTCCTCCTTGGCACCACGCGGACACCTCGGTGTCACGCACGTTTTCCGGTCGATGACGGACCGCAGGTCCCCCACGATGGGGGTACGGTCATCCCGGCCCGGCGGGGAACCGCCGGGGCTCGGGAAGATCAGGGGCGGCGCGGAGCGCAACCGGCTCGTCTGGTTCAGGCCGCCGCGGCGGACAGCGGGTCCGCGAAGGGATGGGCGTTCTCTGCGCCGGTGTGCATCAGGCCGTACCCGGTCGGCGCCTCCCAGGATGGCTCGTTCCACAGCTTCGGCACGAACGGGACGCCGCAGCCGACGAGCCAGTCGAAATGCTCCAGCCTGCCCTCGGCGGGGTCAGGTCCGCCGGCGAGCTTGAGGAAGGCGTACGGAGCCGCGCTCACCGGCGGTCCTTGCGCCCAGGCCGGTTGAGCAACGCCGTTGACCATCATCCTCGGCCTCCTGTTCGACGGTGACCGTGCCTTTCATCGAGCACCTGCGATGAGCGGCGTCGTGCACTGGCGCAGACGCTAAGCGCCCAGTGACGCGGATCACGTCGGGCATCCCAATGAGCGGGACCCAATGGTGAGAAGGCGGTGACACAAATCTCATCCGCACCGCGACGTCCGTACCCGGCGGCCGGCCGGAACCGGCGATCGGCAGGCTGTTCGCGCCGCCGACCGGCCCCTCGCCCCGGTCTTGCCCCGCTCGTCCTGCTGAGC
The DNA here is from genome assembly GCF_040607515.1 of Streptosporangium sp. NPDC005286. Taxonomy (NCBI): domain Bacteria; kingdom Bacillati; phylum Actinomycetota; class Actinomycetes; order Streptosporangiales; family Streptosporangiaceae; genus Streptosporangium; species Streptosporangium sp. NPDC005286. Next base: position 2,399 of record NZ_JBEXGU010000057.1, read on the forward strand.
GGGACCGGCCCGGGAGCGCGGCGAGGCCGTTGATTACGGTCCGGTTACCCGGAAGACCACGCCCCCGGGTTCCGGCGGGCCGATGCGGACGGAAGTGACGATGCAGTCAGCACAGCAGCCATATGACCGGCAGACCGGGGTCGTGGTCCTCGGTGCCGGCGCGGCCGGTCTCGCCGCCGCCATCTCGGCTCGCGAGGCCGGCGCCGAGGTCCTGGTGCTGGAGAAGTGCCCGCCCGAGACCGCGGGCGGCAACACCCGGGTTTCGGGCGGCAGCTGGTTCGAGAACCTCGACGCCCAGCGCGCCGCCGTCTATCTGCGCAGCCTGTGCGGGGATCTCCCGGTGTCCGAGGCGGTCATCCGCACCTGGGCGGAGGAGACCCGGCACAACACCCGGTGGATCGAGGGCCTCGGCGCGGCCGTGGCCGTGAACGGTGCCTATCCCCCGGAGTTCCCGCACCTCGACGGCGCCGACTGCTACGGCGGCTACCACAGCCTGGAGGGCCGGATGGGCGACCAGTTGCTGTACCGGTTCCTCGTCGACGCGGCGCTCGCCCGGGGCGTCGAGATCTGCTACGCCACGCCCGGCCGGGAGCTGGTCATCGATGGTGGGGTGGTCACGGGTGTCGTCGCCGAGTCCGGTGGCGGGCCACTGCGGGTGCGGGCCCGGACCGGGGTGGTGCTGGCGACCGGTGGCTTCGAAAACGACCCCGCCATGGTGCGCGACTACCTGCGACTCGCGCCGTGCCCGGTCTGGGGAAGCCCGGCGGGCACCGGTGACGGACACCGGATGGCGCAGAAGGCCGGGGCCGACCTGTGGCACATGGGCAACATGACCGCGTTCAGCGGGATACGCGTTCCCGGCTCGGACACCGGGTTCTTCATGGTGCCGCCCGCGACGGGCTACATCTGGGTCGCGCCCGACGGGCGTCGGTTCGTCGACGAGACCCCGGCGCTCGGCGGCCACGGCCAGTCGCGGATTCGCGGCCGCGACGAGCTGCATCCGGCGCAGCCCGCGTACGTCGTGTTCGACGAGCGCACGCGCCGCGCCGGGCCGCTGTGCCCGCCGCGCGAGTACCTGCCGGTCGGATGGAAGGTGCTCATCGAGGGCTACGAATGGAGCCTCGACAACCAGGCCGAGATCGATCGCGGCTGGATCCGGCGCGCCGACACCGTCGAAGGGCTGGCCGCCGGGCTGGGCGTCGCCCCGGAGACCCTCGCCGAGACGGTCCGCCACTGGAACGCGGCCTGCGCCGCCGGCCGCGACGAACGGTTCGGCCGCCGGGCCGAGAGCCTCACCCCGCTGGAGCAGGGCCCCTACTACGCGTTCGAGCTGGCACCGCTGCTGGGGTGGACCAGCGGGGGGCCGCGCCGTGACGAGCGCTGCCGGGTCCTCGACCCGTTCGGCTCGGCCATCCCCGGCCTGTACGCCGCGGGGTCGGTGAGCTCCACATACAGCTGGGCGAAGGACGGCGGGTTCCACATCGCCGATGCCCTCGCCTTCGGGCGGGTCGCCGGCCGCACGGCCGCCGTGCCGCCCGCCATCACGAGCGATCTGGAGGAGATCAGTGCCAGTTCAGTGGGATGAGACGGCCGACGTCGTCGTCGTGGGATCCGGGGGCGCCGCGCTGACGGCGGCCTACACAGCGGCGGCGGGCGGATTGCGCACCCTGGTGCTGGAGAAGACGAAGTACTTCGGGGGCACCAGCGCCTACTCCGGGTCGGGCCTGTGGCTGCCCGGCAACCACATCCTGCGCCAGGCGGGCGTCGAGGACAGCGTGGAGCGGGGACTGGAGTACTTCCGGGCCGTCGTCGGCGACCGCACACCGGCCGCGCTGCAGGAGGCCTACGTCTCGACGGCGCCCGAGCTGGTGGAGTTCCTGGACCACGACCCGGTGCTGGAGTTCGAGTACCTGCCGTTCCCGGACTACTTCGCGGCTCCGGGGCGCGCCCCCGGCGGCCGGGGAATCTGCCCCAGGCCGCTGCCGGCGCACCTGCTGGGCGCCAGGCTCGGTCAGGTGCGCCCGCCGATCTCGATCGACCAGTTCGGCGTGCCGCAGGAGCGGGAGACGCTGACCGGGGGGCAGGCCCTCATTGGCCGGCTGCTGCTCGCCCTGGACCGCACCGGGAACGCCACGCTACGGACCGGAACGCGGATGCGCTCGCTGGTGGTCGAAGACGGCCGGGTCGTCGGCCTGGAGGCCGAGCACGAGGGCTGCGCACTGATGATCCGCGCCGAGCACGGCGTGATCGTGGCCGCCGGCGGGTTCGAGCGCAACGCGGAGCTTCGGCGCGAGCTGCAGGGCCTGCCCGGCGCGGACTGGTCGTCGGCCGCCCCCGGGTCGAACACCGGGGACGCGCTCGCCGCGCTCCAGGCGGTGGGCGCCGCGACGGACCTGACCGACGAGGCGTGGTGGTGCCCGGCCGTACTGTTCCCCAACGGCCACGCAGCCTTCACCCTCGGCCTGCACGGGGGCATCTTCGTGAACGCCGCGGGCGAGCGGTTCGCCAACGAGTCGCTGCCGTACGACCGGATGGGCCACGAGATCCGCGCGGGGCACGCCACCGGTGTGTCGCACCTTCCGGTCTGGTGGATCTTCGACGAGCGCTTCCCGAACGCGCCGGGGATCTCCCAGCCGGCGCCCGATCCCGAGGAGTTCCGCACGGCCGGCCTGTGGCGCAGCGCCGACACTCTCACCGGCCTCGCCGAGCGGATCGGCGTGCCCGCCGACGTGCTCGGCAAGACCGTCACGCGGTTCAACGGCTTCGCCGCCTCCGGCGTGGACAGCGACTTCCACCGCGGCGAGGATCCCTACGACCTGTTCTTCGCCGCCGGTGACGGCCCGAACAGCTGCCTCGTCCCGATCGAGCGGGCTCCGTTCCACGCGGTGCAGGTGGTGCTCGGCGATCTCGGCACCAAAGGCGGCGCACGGATCGGAGAGGACGGGCAGGTACTCGGCGAGGACGGAAACGCGATCCCCGGCCTGTACGCCGTCGGCAACTCGGCCGCCTCGGTCGCCGGGCATGCCTACCCGGCCCCCGGAGTCCCGCTCGGCTCCGGAATGGTCTTCGGCTACCGCGCCGCCACCCGGCTCCGGATGGAGGACCGATGAGCGCCGGGAAGATCAACGATGCCGTCGTCCGTTACCTGGACGCCGTGGCGAACGGGACCGCTGACGACATAGCGTCCTGCTACACGGAGGGCGGGACACTCGAGGATCCGGTGGGCAGCGAGCCACGCCGTGGTCGCGCCGCGATCCGCGAGTTCTACTCGGCGCTCGAGGGCGCACGGCGGGACACCGAGCTGCTGACCATCCGCATCGCCGGCAACAGCGCCGCCTTCCACTTCCGGGTGCGGACCAAGCTGGGTGACCGGACGTTCGATATCGAACCGATCGACGTGATGACCTTTGACGAAGACCAGCGGATCGCCAGTATGAGGGCGTACTGGAGCGGCGACGACATGCGGGAGGCGCAGTGACCCCTCGGTGCGCGGCCGGCCGGGCCGTCGTCTTCCGCCGCCGGGCAGACCGCCCTGCCGCATAGGTTGAACCCGTCCGTGGCACAGGCCCGGCGCATCGCGCGCCGGGCCTGTGGCCGTTCCACCCGCCCGTCCTGGTCCCACCGGGATGCCCGGCGGGACCGGTCGGCATCAGACCAGACTGTCCTCGACGGTCAGGCCGAACTCGCCCTTGCCGTACATTCCCAGGGCACGCTCGACGTCGTTGGCGACGTGGACGCTGCCCGCATGCGCGTCCCGCCAGGCCCGCTCGATGGGGTTGCCTCGGCCGAGCGAGTTCCCTCCGGCGGTCTTGAAGAGACTGTCGATCGCCTCCACCGCCCGCTGGGTGGCACGGACCTGGTCCCTGCGGACGCGCAGCCGCAGCTCCATCGGAATGCGCTCGCCCCGGACGGCGTACTCGTACACCTCGCGCACGTTGTGGTCCGTCTGCAGCACCGCCGCGTCGATCTCCGAAGCGGCCCGGGCCACCGCGACCTGGGCGAACTGCTCCTCGGCGAACCGGCCGCCGCCCAGACTCAGCCGTACCCGGTCACGCATGGCGGTGACGTAGGCCCGGTAGCAACCGGCCGCCATGCCGACGACGGGAGCGGTGATCGCGTTGGTGAAGACGGTCGCGAACGGCATCCGGTAGAGCGGGCCGGTATTCACCTTCTGGCCGGGACCGCGCAGTTGTGCCTGCTCGTAGTTGCGCATGGCGTGGTGCTCGGGCACGAACACCCGTTTCACGATGATGTCGTTGCTGGCCGTGCCGCGCAGTCCGATGACGTCCCAGACGTCCTCGATCACGTAGTCGGTGCGGGGGACGAGGAGGGTCATGAAGTCCACCGGCCTGCCCTGCTTCTCCACCACCAGGCCCCCGACCAGTGCCCACGACGCGTGGTCGCAACCGGATGAGAAGCGCCACCGGCCGGAGAGCTCGTATCCACCCTCGACCGGAGTGAGCCGCCCCACCGGAGCGTACGACGAGGACACGAGCACGTCCGGGTCCTCCCCCCAGACCTCGTCCTGCGCGGCCTCGTCGAACAGGGCGAGTTGCCACGGGTGGACGCCGAGCACGGAAACCACCCAGCCTGTGGATCCGCAGACCGCGGAGATCTCCCGGATGACCTCGAAGAACTTCACGGGGTCGCTCTCGGCGCCGCCGTATCTCCTGGGCTGCAGCATCCGGAAGATCCCCGTCTGGATGAGCTCTCGTATCGTCTCCTCGGGCACCCGCCGGTTCACGTCGGTTGCGCCCGCCCGCTCCCCGATCTTCGGCAGCAGTGCGCGAACCGCGTCCAGGACCTCGTCGCCCGCGGGAGACGTGGGAGAGTCGCGTTCGCCCGACCCGTGCCGTTCACGCCGGTGCACCGTACCGATTCTCATCTCCCCGCCGCGAGGGCGACCGCGATCTCGATGAGCTGGTCTTCCTGGCCGCCGACGAGCTTACGGCGCCCGGCCTCGATGAGGATCTCGGCGCCCGACACACCGTATTTTCTCGCCTGGCGGTCGGCGTGCTTCAGAAAGCTGGAGTAGACACCGGCGTAACCCATGGTGAGCGACAGCCGGTCGAGCAGGCACTCACCGTCCATGACCGGGCGGACGACGTCCTCGGCGGCATCGATGATCTTCAGGGTGTCGATGCCGGTGCGGATGCCGAGCTTCTCGGTGACCGCGGCGAGCCCCTCGACGGGCGTGTTGCCGGCACCGGCGCCGAACCTTCGCGTCGAGCCGTCGATCTGGAGGGCTCCCGCGCGCACGGCGATGACCGAATTGGCCACGCCGAGGCCGAGGTTCTCATGGCCGTGGAAACCGACCTGGGCGTCGGATCCGAGCTCGGCCACGAGCGCGGCGATCCGGTCGCCGGTCTCCTCCATGATCAGCGCGCCGGCCGAGTCGACCACGTACACGCACTGGCATCCCGCGTCGGCCATGATCCGCCCCTGCCGGGCGAGGACCTCGGGCGGCCGGCTGTGCGCCATCATCAGGAACCCGACGGTCTCCAGGCCGAGCTTCCTGGCGAGACCGAAGTGCTGGACGGAGATGTCCGCCTCGGTGCAGTGGGTGGCGATCCGGCAGATGCTCGCGCCGTTGTCGGCGGACTCGCGGATGTCGTCCTGGAGCCCGAGGCCGGGCAGCATCAGGAACGCGATCTTCGCCCGCTTCGCCGTCGCCACCGCGGCCTTGATCAGCTCCTGCTCCGGGGTGTGGCTGAAGCCGTAGTTGAACGACGAGCCACCGAGCCCGTCGCCGTGAGTGACCTCGATCACCGGCACGCCCGCGTCGTCCAGCGCGGCGACGATGGACCGGACGTGCTGAGGCGTGAACTGGTGCTGCTTGGCGTGCGAGCCGTCGCGCAGCGACGAGTCGGTGATCCGGATGTCGAGGTCGGAGCTGTAGGACATGGATCGATCTCCCTGTGACTAGGAGCGCTCGGCGAGAATGCGCTGCGCGAAGCCTTCGCCGACCTTGGCGGCGGCGGCGGTCATGATGTCGAGGTTCCCGGAGTACGGCGGAAGGAAGTCGCCCGCGCCCTCGACCTCGATGAACACGGCGACCCGGGCGAGCCCGCCGCTCATCGGCGTGGGGTCGTCGAACTGCGGTTCGGCGCGCAGTCGGTAGCCGGGCACATACGCTGCCACGGTGCCGACCACCTCCTTGATCGAGGCCGCGATCGCGTTCTGGTCGGCGTCGAGCGGGATCGAGCAGAACACCGTGTCCTGCATGAGCATCGGTGGCTCGGCCGGGTTGAGGATGATGATGGCCTTGCCCTTCCGCGCACCACCGATCATCTCGATGCCCCGCGCGGTGGTGCGGGTGAACTCGTCGATGTTGGCCCGGGTCCCGGGGCCCGCCGACGGAGAGGCCACACTGGCGACGATCTCCGCGTAGGCCACCTCGGTCACCCGGGAGACGGCGTACACGATCGGGATCGTCGCCTGCCCGCCACAGGTGATCAGGCTGACGTTGGACACATCGAGGTGGGCCCCGAGGTTGACGGCGGGTACCACCGCCGGCCCGATCGCGGCCGGGGTCAGGTCCACGGCCGGGATGCCGAGCGCCTGATACCTGGGGGCGTTCTCCCGGTGGACGTACGCCGAGGTCGCCTCGAAGACGATGTCGGGCCGTTCGGCCTGGGCGAGCAGCCACTCGACACCCTCGGCCGAGGCGATCAGGCCGGCGGACTCCGCCCGCTTCAGCCCGGGGCTGTCCGAATCAATGCCGATCATCCAGCGTGGCCGGATGAAGTCGGAACGGAGCAGCTTGTACATCAGGTCGGTCCCGATGTTGCCCGAGCCGACGATCGCGGCGGTTGCCTTGGTCACTGTGTCACCCTCATTCGAATCGAGCGGTCACGGAGCCGAGCCCGGCGAACTCGGCACGGAAGACGTCGCCGGGGCGCGCGTCGATCGCCCTGGTGCAGGACCCGGGAAGGATGACGTGCCCGGCTTCGAGCTTCACTCCGAAGGAGGCCACCTTCCTGGCCAGCCAGGCCACGGCGGTGGTCGGGTTCCCCAGCACCGCGTTGGTGTTGCCCCTGGTGATCTCGGCGTCACCGGCGTAGAGCACGGCCTCGATGTCGGCGACGTCCATGCCCGCGGCCGTCAGGTCGGCCGGGCCCATCCGGGCGTCGCCCAGGATCACGCCGGCCGAGGACGCGTTGTCCGCGATGGTGTCGGCCAGGCGGATCCGCCAGTCCCTGATGCGGCTGTCGATCAGTTCGATGCTCGGCACGACGTACTCGGTGGCGGCGAGCACGTCCTCCTCGGTGCACCCCTCGCCCGGAAGGCTCGCCCCGAGCACGTACCCGATCTCCACCTCGATCCGGGGGTAGCAGTACCGGTCGGCCCGGATCGACGTGTTCTGCGACAGCACCATCGTGTCGAGCAGATGACCGTAGTCGGGCTCGTCCACGCCCATCATCCGCTGCATCACCGGGGAGGAGAGTCCCACCTTGTGGCCGTACACCCGGGCCCCGGCGGCGAGACGGCGGCGGATGTTGATGAGCTGGACCTCGTAGGCGTCCAGCACGCCGATACCCGGGTATGCGTCGGTCAGCGGTTCGATCGGCACCCGATCCCGCTCGGCCTCCCACAGCCGTTCGGCCGCGGACTCCCGTCGCGTTACCTCCAGCATTCAGTCCTCCCGAATTCGTGTCCCGCATCGCGCTTGGGCGGTGCGGGCAGTTGATGGATGGGGATGGTCAACGGTGACGCGGGGTTTCCGTGACGGCTCTCCCCCTCGGTGAAAGGGTTCCGGGCGCGGATGAGCTTCACCCGTCGTAGGTGATCTTGAGATGCTCGCTGAGCGGGAACGCCTGGCAGGAGAGGATCAGCCCGTCGGCGAGATCCTGCTCGTCGAGGACCGTGTTGCGCTCCAGCGCGACCTCGCCCTCCAGCAGCACGCAGGCGCAGGCGCTGCAGGACCCCTCACGGCACGAGTACGGCGCCTCCATGCCGGCCGCCAGCAGCACGTCAAGGAGCTTGTTGCCCTTCGGCCAGGTCAGCGTCCTCTTCTCACCGTCCAGCTCGATCTCGACCGTGCTACCGGGGCCCGACGAGTCGACCGCGACACCGGGTCCGGCGAAGGGGTCGGTGGCCAGCGACTCGAAACGCTCGACGTTGACCCGCCGCCTCGGGACACCCAGGTCGGCGAGGACCCGCACGGCGAGATCCATGAACGGGCCGGGGCCGCAGACGAACGCCTCCCGGTCGGTGTAGGGCCGGGTCAGCGCGGCCAGGCTGCTCGCGCTGGGCAGGCCCTGCACCGACTCCAGCCAGTGGACGACGGTCAGCCGCTCGCCGTACTCGGCGGTCAGCGCGACCAGTTCGTCGCGGAAGATCACCGAGTTCTCGTCGCGGTTGGCGTACAGGAGGGAGACGGCGCCGGAGCCTCCGCGCAGGCACGATTTGAGGATCGACATGACCGGGGTGATGCCGCTGCCGCCGGCGAGCAGCAGCAGGTCCTCGTCGAGCGAGACGGGGACGAATGTGCCCGCCGGTCGCAGCACCTCCAGCATGTCCCCCTCGGTGACGTGATCGCAGATCCAGTTCGACCCGTAGCCGCCCCGGGTGCGCTTCACCGTCACCTTGAGCTTCTCGTCGCACACCGGCGAGCTGCTCAGGGAGTAGCAGCGCGCCGCGCCCTCCGGGCGGGTGGTGGGCACCCGGATGGTGAGGAACTGGCCGGGCCGGTAGCCGAACCGGGTGTGGTCTCCGTCGGCGGGCTCCAGCACCAGTGAGTGCGCGTCGGAGGTCTCCCGGATGACCTCGACGACCCGCGCCTTCAGCGGTCCCGGCTGGGTCATGCTCCCCACTCCTCCCTGGTCACGGCAACGGCCGGCTGGAATCGCCCCGCCGCGTGCCGGGCGGCGATGTACCCGAAGACGATCGAGGGGCCGATCGTGGCGCCGGGACCCGCGTACTCGTTGCCCATGACCGATGCGGAGGTGTTCCCGGTGGCGTACAACCCTTCGATCACCGAGTCGTCGGGGCGCAGCACCCGGCTGTGCTCGTCGCAGACCAGCCCGCCCTTGGTGCCGAGGTCGCCGGCCTCGATGCGGAAGGCGTAGTACGGCGCCTTGTCGATCACGTCGAGGTTCGGATTCCTCAGCGTGGGATCACCGTAGTAACGGTCGTAGGCGCTGTCGCCCCGGCCGAAGTCCTCGTCCTTGCCGGTCCTGGCGAACCGGTTGAAGCGCTCGACGGTCTCGGCCAGCGCGTCGGCGGGCATGCCGACCTTCACCGCCAGCTCGGCGAGCGTGTCGGCACGGAACGCCACGCCCTGCTCGTAGAACGCCTCCGGTATCGGCATCCCGGGAAGGATCTGCGCGAACGGGTACCGCGCCCGGGCCTTGGCGTCCATCACGAACCACACGGGTACGTGCCCGCTGGCCAGCTGGTCGTGCACGAAGTTGACGTACGGGGCGGACTCGTTGGTGAACCGCCGTCCCTGCTGCGACACGATGATCGACGGCGGGATGCACCGCTCGGACACCAGCGGGATGGTCGCCCCCGCCGGGTGCCGTACGGCCGGCATCCACCAGGCGTCGTCCATCAGGTCGAGGGCCGCGCCGAGCCGCTCTCCCGCCAGGATGCCGTCGCCGGTGTTCTCCGTGGCGCCCATGCCGAAGTCGGTTCGGCCGCCATCGGGCAGGTACTTGTCGCGCATTTCCTGGTTGTGGTCGAAACCACCGGTCGCCAGCAGCACCCCGTACCTGCCGCGGATCCGGACGGTCTTCCCGTCGCGCCGGGCGACGATGCCGGTGACGGCGCCGCTTTCGTCGGTGACGAGTTCGGTCATCGGCGTCCGCAGCCACAGCGGGATCCACGCGTCCTTCAGCGCCATCCGCAGCCGGGCGACGAGCGCGCGCCCGCCGGTGGACATGTGGCGGCGGCGGAACAGGTTCGACGAGACCCGCCAGGCGGCGACGATCGACGCCCGGCGGCCACTCCAGGTGCGCTTGACCATGGCCAGGTCGTGGTAGTCCTTGCTGGTGACCCACAAACCCAGCGGGCCCTTCATCCCGTTGGGGCGCTGGTACTTCTCGTCCTCACCGAGCTTTCGGGTGTCGAACGGGATCGGCTCGATCGACCGGCCCAGCGGCCTGCCGCCTTCGAACTCGGGGTGGTAGTCGGCGTAACCCCTGGTCCAGGAGAACCGGATCCACTTGCTCCTGCCGAGCAGTTCCATCGCGGCCGGACCGTTGTCCACGAACGCGTCGAGCCGGGCCGCGGGGACCCTGCCCTCGGTCAGCAGGTCGAGGTAGCGGCGGATGGACTCGCGGCTGTCGTCGTGCCCCTCGGCCCGCAGGGTGGGATTGTTGGGGATCCAGATGCCGCCACCGGAAATCCCGGTGCTGCCGCCGAACGCCGCGCCCTTCTCGACCACCACCGCGGACAGGCCGCTGTCGTGCGCGGTCAGCGCCGCCGTCATGCCACCGCCGCCGCTGCCCACGATGACCAGGTCGAACTCGTGGTCCCACCCGCTCACCGCTCGTCCTTCCTGGTCAGGAAGGCCAGCACGACGCTCTCCCAGGCGGCTTTCTGCTCGATCATCACCCAGTGACCGCAGTCGGGGAAGATGTGCACCTCGACGTCGGGGATGGACCGCATCGGCAGGATCGCCATGTCAACCGGGCTGACCCGGTCGTCGCGGCCCCAGGTGATCAGTGTCTTGGCCTTGATCTTGTGCAGCATCGCCCAGTACGGCGGGGCGTCCGAGGCCGCCGCGGCCGCGGCGCCGGCGGCGAACGCCGCCTTGCCGTACATCCGGCGGGCGCCGGCCAGGGTGGCCGGTTCGGTGGCCAGCGCCCAGCGCTCCTCGATCAGTTCCTCGGTGACCAGGGACCGGTCGTAGACCATGGAGTCCAGCCACTGGACGAGCCGCTCCCGGGTGGGCTCCTCGGTGAAATCCATGAGCAGCTTGATGCCCTCACCGGGGCCCGGGCTGAACAGGTTCCTGCCGACACCGCCGATGGTGACCAACCGGCGTACCCGGTCGGGATGGGCCATCGCCACCTGGGCGCCGACGATTCCGCCCATGGAGTTGCCGATCACGTCGACCTGCTGGAGCCCGAGCCCGTCGAGGAAGCGGATCACCGCTGCCTGCGCCCCCACCATGGGATGCTCGCCGGTCGAGTCGCTCACCCCGAAACCGGGGAACTCCAGGATCAGGCAGCGAAAGCGCTCCGCCAGGACCGCGAGGTTGCCTCGGAAGTTCCGCCATCCGGTGACTCCGGGCCCCGAGCCGTGCAGGAGCAGCAGCGGCGGGCCCTCGCCGGCTTCGTGGTAGCGCAGTACACCCTGGTCGGTCGCAAGTTTCCGCGCCGTCGACTCGTAGGTCAGCTCGGTAAGCATTCATCCGTCCCGTTCATCGCGGAGTATCGGCTTCGGGGAAGGTAGCCCGCGAGAGCCGGAGAGCGGATCGTTCCTCCCGATGAGTGAGACCCGGCCCGCCTCCGCCCGGGATCGGCCGGGACACCGGGCCGCGCCCCGCGCCCCTTCCGCTCAGCGGGATCCGGCCCCGGTGAAGTCCGCCGGAGGTCCGTAACTTCGTCGCCCGAAGCCGCCAACGGGGCGGCGTCCGACGTCACCTGAGGTGAAACGCATGACAGCCGAGACCGCCCGGCCCTCGATCACTCCGGATCCCGTCGGCGTGGCTCCGCCCGATCCCGCGGAAATGCGGCAGGCGATGGGCATGTTCGCGAGCGGCGTGACGGTCGTCACCGGCATCGACGGCGGAGAGCCGGTGGGATTCGCGTGCCAGGCGTTCGCGTCGGTGTCCCTCGAACCGCCGCTGATCCTTTTCTGCGCCGACCACAACAGCCGCACCTGGCCGAGGATCAGGAAGTCCGGGAGGTTCAGCGTGAACGTGCTGGGCGAAGAGCAGTCCGACCTATGCAGCCGGTTCGGCTCCAGCAAGGGCAGGAAGTACGACGGGCTCGGCTGGGAGCTGTCTCGGTGGGGCACTCCGGCGCTGCGCGATGTGCTTCTGCGCGTCCACGCCGAGGTCGTCGACGTGCACATCGCCGGGGATCACGACGTGGTGATCGGTCGGGTACTGGAGGTGGAGCGGAACGCCGGGCGGCGTCCCATGGTGTTCTTCCGCGGGCGGTTCGGCATCGACCACGAGACGGACGCCGAACAAGCGCTGTTCGCCCCCGGTCTGTGGGGCTGGGCGGATCAGCGGGACCGGGATCGGGATCGGGCTTGAGAATGACGGCTGGCCGTGCGGATCACAGCCAGCCGTCGTTCTCGCCCATGGTGAGCAATCGGTTCATGGTCTCCGGTGACCAGTTACAGTCCGGCACTCGGGCGGCTTGACGGGATCGCCCCCGCTGGCTGTCCAGGTCCGGGAAAAGGGCGAGCGAGGCCTGCCGTGCCGCGTCGACCACCAGCGGGGCGACGTTCTCCAGCGGCGTACGGGTGTCGCCGACGAGAGAGATGCTCGCCACCGGGCCCTCGTGGCCTCGGATCGCCGCGGCGGCACACGAGATGCTGGGGACGTTCTCGCCCCGTTCGAACGCCAGCCCCTGGCGCTGCCGGATACGGTTCAGCTCCTGGTGCAGGGTGCCGATGTCGCCGATGGTACGGCTGGTGAGCCGCCTTACCTTGCCTCCGACCAGTTCCTCGACCCGCTCGGGCTCCAGCCAGGCGAGGATCGCCTTGCCCAGCGCGGTGGAGTGCGCCGGGGCACGGCCGCCGACTCGGGAGGGCACGGACAGGGCGAACCGCCCGCCGACCTTGTCCAGGTAGAAGACCTCCGAGCCGTCCAGGACCGCCAGATGGACGACCATCCTGGTTCTCATCTGCAGGTCGTGCAGCAGCGGCGCGGCGGCCTCTCGGATCTCGCCGTGGCTGCCGTCGCCCCCGCCGATCCCGAGCGCCCGCTTGCCCAGGCTGTAGCCGAAGGACGAGTGCTCCAGCCAGTTCAGTCGTACGAGTTGGTCGAGGATGCGATGCGTCGTCGAGCGCGGCAGGTGAGTGCACCGCGCCACGTCCTCCAGCGTGAGGTGGGTGAAGCGGCCGTCGAACGCGTCGATGATCAGCGTCATCCGCTCGACCATCGAGGGCGGGAGCTCTCGCCGCGCGGACGCGGCGTGGCCAAGGTCAGAGAGAGCGGTCATCACATCTCCCCAAAACTGAAATGAATTCTTGTTTCGAAATGTAGCAACGGGATGAGCAACAGGGAAGAGAGGGAGAAAGATCACCAAATGATACTTTTTGTTCGGTTCGTCCTGTGGGACACGGGAGCCCGCACCCCCTCTACGCCGGGAAGATTTCCGCGAGGAGCTCCGGGTTGCGAGAAGCCGCTCGCCACGCCGCGAAGCGTGGCAACGCGCCGAATCAGATTCATGCCATATGTAACATGTGGCCAATAAGTGCGTCAACGGACACAACACCGTCACACCTCCGCAACAAACCCGGGTAGGCCAGGCCCTCGCTTGACCGCCTCTCAGCAGCGTGTTTAGCTGAGGCAGACCCCGGAGCGCCCCGTCGACGACGGCCCAGCCGGGCCGCCCCCATTGGCTACGACACAGCGAACGTCATTCAGATGGATCGTCGGCACCGGTTGGGAACCATGACGAGGGCTGGATGCACCATCCCCTGAGCGAAGGCGAACAGGATCGTCGCCTCCTTCGCGGCGTCCAACTCGGCGGACACCTGCCCGGCGACCTGCGCGGCCCTGATCTGGTCGGCGTAGAACGCCATCACCTGCGTCACGGCCATCCTGGACCTGCACCTCAAGGGCAGGCCTCAGCCCGTGCTGGACAAGCCCTCAGCCGGGGTCAAGTTCTGGAATTGAGCCGCCGACGGGTGGCTGGAAGACGTTGACGCCCGACCCGCGAGATCATCGGCATTCCGGCGTTGCCAGGGCCATCTCCCCGGCTACCGTGAAGGAGATCAAAGTCAACGACTGAGCAGGTAACGCCGGGGCGTGGTACCGACCGTGCGGCGGAAGGCCGCCAGGAACGCGCTCGCCGTGGCGTACCCCACGCTGTGCGCCACCCGCGATACCGGTTGCCCCTCGGCCAGCAGCGGCAGGGCGGCGCGCAGCCGTACCTGCGTGCGCCAATGGTCGAAGCTCATGCCCGTGTCTCGCACGAACAGCCGCGTCAACGTCCGCCTGCTCACGCCCGCCGCACGGGCGTGCGCCTCCAGGCTGCGCGGGTCGGCCGGGTCCGCCAGCAGGGCGGCCGCCACTACCCGGACGCGCTCGTCGGTGGGTTGCGGCACGTCGATGGGCCGGGTGGGCAGCGGGCGCAGCAGGTCGGGCACCACCGCCTCGGCGCGCAACCGCGCGTCGTCGGTGAGGTCGGTGCGGGCCAGGTACCCGATCACCTCGGCCAGCAGGCCGTCGATGCCGACCGCCGTGGGCTCGGGCCAGTCCAGCGGGCAGCGCTCCGGCGCCAGGTACAGGCTGCACAGCACCGCGTCGCGAGTCGCGCCGGTCGCGTGGGTGACGCCCGCGGGCAGCCACAGCGCCCTGGTGGGCGGCAGGACCCAGTACACCTCACCCACGCCGACGCTCAGGACGCCGCGCCGGGTCCAGGCAAGCTGGTGGTGGGTGTGGCTGTGCGGGGGGATCCACTCCCCCGAGGCCAGCGGGAAGTGGCCGACGATGATCGCGCCTATGTCCTCCATGCGACACAGTCTGGCCTCACCGCGGATTGTGGCCAAATGCGGCGGATCATAGCGTCGTCGGGTGCCGATGATTGTGTTGTGCCTTGTCCAGTTCATGCTCGTGCTCGATGACACCGTCGTGAACGTGGCCCTGCCCAGCATCCGCGATGAGCTGGGCTTCAGCGCGTCCGGGTTGCCCTGGGTCGTCAACGCCTACTTCCTGGCCTTCGGCGGGCTGCTGCTGCTGTGCGGCCGGATGGCGGATCTGCTGGGCCGTCGCCGCGTCTTCCTCATCGGCGTGGCGTTGTTCGGGATGGCCAGCCTGGCCTGCGGGCTCGCGCAGGAGCCATGGCAGCTCGTGATCGGGCGGTTCGTGCAGGGCGCGGGTTCTGCGATGGCCAGCCCGGCGGCGATGTCGATGATCACGTTGCTGTATCCGGGGCCGGAGGAGCGGGCCAAGGCACTGGGCATCTGGGGCGGCATCGCGGCCCTGGGCGGAACCTCGGGCCTGGTGCTGTCCGGAGCGCTGACCGACCTGGTGTCCTGGCGCGGGATCTTCCTGATCAACCTGCCCATCGTCGCCGTGGCCCTGGCGCTGCTCCCCCGCCTGGTCCCCGAGTCCCGCGCCCCCGGCCGGCGCCACCTCGACGTTCCCGGCGCGGTCCTGGTCACCGGTGCCACAGTGTCGCTGGTGTACGGGCTGCTGCGGGCCGGCGAGACCGGCTGGAGCGATCCGATCGTCATCGGCGCCGTCGTGCTGTCCGCCGCCTTGGCGGTGGCGTTCCTGGTGGTCGAGTCGCGGGCGGTGGCGCCGCTGATGCCCGGGGCGTTCCTGGCCTCGCGGACGCGGGCGGTCGCCAACGGCGCGACCCTGCTGTTCTCGATGGCGATGTACGCGATGTCGTTCCTGCTGATGATCCAGATTCAGACCGCTCTGGGGTACAGCCCGCTCCTGGCCGGCATCGCCTACCTGCCCTACGGCGCCGGCATTCTGGCGGGCATGTGGCTGTCCTCCCGCATCTCGCTCAGGATTGGGACGCGCTGGGCGCTCCTGCTGGCGTTCCTGGTCAACATCGCCGGCCTGCTGCTGCTGTCCGGCGTGGCGGCAGGCGACTCCTACGCCGCCCACGTCCTGCCCGGCATGCTCATACTGAGCGTTGGCAACGGGCTGAGCCTGCCCGTCATGGCCGCAGCCGCGGTCGACGGCACCACCGAGGAGGACGCCGGTCTCGGCTCGGCCCTGTTCACCTCCGTCCAGCAGGTCGGCGGCGCCGTCGGGGTGGCCGCGCTGGCCATCATGGGCTACTCGGGCGGGCTCACGGCGGGCGCGCTCTGCGTGGCGCTCGGCGCTGTGCTCATCGTCGTGCTACTGCCGTCGCGTGCCGGCGGCCCGCGGCAGCCCGCTGGACATGGAGCCGGCGGCCGAAGCACGCCGGCGGCCGCTCCCCGGTGAGGATCTGGGCCACCGGCCCCTGCACCAGGACGCGGCCGTCGCGGGCCGCTGTCCTGTGGCAGCAGCCCGTACGGGTTCGCCTCGCCGGCGTTGAGGAAGTGCCGGCGGACGAGGTTGCGGCTGCCTGGGTGCCAGGGTGTTGAAGTCCTCCAGGAGCACGACCACAGCCCACGCCCGAGCCGCCGAACCCGATCCGGTGGCGGGCCTGCGTTCCCTGCTCGCCCGCGGTGCCGGCGCGACGACCGAGTTCTACGGCCAGGCCTCCACGGATCTGACGCGGCAGGTGCAGCTGAGCAACGGCAGGCGCACCGTCATCGGGAGTGGTATGGGAGTGCGCGGAACCGGCAAGGTCAAGCTGGGGCGGGCCGGCGTGATCGCCTCAGAACACATCCGGCAGCTGAGCATCAGCAACAAGCAGTTGGTGGTGGACGAGGCGGCCAAGGATCCCTACTTCGCCGGTGTGCTCCGCACGGTGGGGACGCTGCGCACGGTCAGCGTGGGCGGCTGGCAGTACCAGCTCGCGCCGCAGGCGAGGTCCTGGGCGCGCACCGGCCGCGCGAGCGGCGCCGCCGCCGCGTACGGCGACCAGTTCATCAACGTCCTGGAGCCGGCCACGCTGCGCAAGCTGCTGTCCATCAGGAGCCGCAAGAGCGTCGCGCCATGGCTCAAGGACCACACCACCGGCCGCAAGCAGCGGATCTACTCCCTGACCGGGACGATCACGCTCAAGGAGCTCTATCGCGTCTCGCCCAGCTTCCGCGAGGCCGCGGGGACCTCGGCCCTCGGGACGTCTGAGGTGACATGGACGTACATGTACGACGACCGCGGGTGGCCGTACCGGGTCGGCTGGCGGTTCTACGCGCACCCGCGGCCCGAGGTCCCGGGGCTCGGAGACGACCGGATCCTGCGGGGGCACCTGGCCACGCAGTACCGGAACTGGGAGAAGCCGATGACGATCACTGCGCCCAAGGCGACGCCGGTGCGGGGGCTGGAGTGCGCAGCACGACATCCCGCCCCCGTGCGGCACCCGACGAGGTGATTCTCCGCAGGCGAAAAGGACGAACCACCGGTTTACCAGGTCACATCTTCGTCGGCGTGCGAGCGTGATCTGCGGAAGGTGCGGCATGGCCGGGGAGGCGCAGCACGAACCGTGCGCCGCGGGGGCTGTCTTCGATGGTGAGGGTGCCGCCGTGGGTTTCGGCGATCTGCCGGGCGATCGGCAGGCCGAGCCCCGTGCCGCCGGCGTCCCTTCTGCGGGAGGCCTCCAGGCGGGCGAACCGCTGGAAGATGACCTCCTGCTGGTCGGGGGCGATACCCTCGCCGTCGTCACACACCTCCAGCACCGCCGTGCCCGATTCGAGCGCGAGGATGACCGTGATGGCGGAGTCGGCATGGCGTTCGGCGTTGTCCAGTAGGTTGTTCAGCAGCCGGGCCAGGCCGATCCGCTCCCCGTTGATCATCACTCCGGGGGTGAGGTGGCGGATCACCGCGACCCGGCGTGGCCGCCGGTCCAGCTCGGCCGCCACCAGGCCGGTCAGGTTGACGGGATCGCGTTGGCCGCTGATGCCCGCGTCCAGCCGGGCGATCTGCAACAGGTCGGTGACCAGGTCCTGAAGCCGTTCCACACTGTCCAGCAGCGCGTTCGCCGTTTGCGGCCAGTCGGTCTCCTGCGGGTCCATGAGCGCCTCATCGATCTGCACGCGCATGGCGGCCAGCGGGTTGCGCAGATCGTGGGAGGCGTCCGAGGCGAACCGCAGCTGCTGTTCGACCGCCGACTGGGCCCGGTCCAGGGTCCGGTTCGCGATCTCGGCGAGGTCTCGCAGCTCGTCTCGATACTTCGGTACCGGCACCCGGTGGCCGAGATCACTCGCGGTGATCTGGGCGAGCTTGCCGCTGATCGCGCCCACCGGCTCCAGGGTCTTGCTCACGATCCGGTAGGTGCCCGCGGTGGTCGCCCCGACCAGCAAGAGCCAGCCGACGGCGAGCGGGATCAGCAGCCGGGGGCCCACGTACCAGGGAACATCGGCGACGGCCATGTTGAGCAACCAGACGCCGTCGGCCTTGTGGAAGGGGTAAGAGATCACGATCTTGCACTGACCGGGGAACGCATGCAGATCACACAGCCGCGCAGTCGTATAACCGTCGACATCGGGGTGAAGGTTCGTTATCGGCGGCTCGCGTGCCGAGAAGCCCGGGGTGGCGGCGACCGTCGTGCCGGCCGGGTCGAACACCTGGATCGCCTCGTTGGGCCCGCCCGGCGGCAGGTGCGGGGATACGCCGCTGTGGCGTAGCTGCCTGGTCAAGGCCACGGCGTGGGTGACGAGTTGTTTCGTCCGGTTCTCGACGGAGCCCTCCCGTACCGCTACCAGGGTGAACACCGCGACGGCAGTGCAGAGCAGCGCCATGACGGTACTGGCCACCACGGTCAAGCGGGTCCTGATGGAGCACCCATGCCACGTGCTCACCTTGATCCCCCCCTCATGAGCAGACGCACACCCTATGGCGACTCCTTACCGGTCCTGGGAAGACTCACGACCAAAACCGTGTAAACGTCAGCTGGAACGCATGGAATGCCCACGTTGTGGCGAAAGAAGCAACGGGCGAGAGCGGCCGCCGCCAGCGACTCCAGGCCCAGCCGAACACGGAGGCGCGGTAGCGGGCCCCTCGAACCGGCTCTACCGCAAAAACGGGGTCCGAATCCTCCCCAAGGGCCGGCGAGCCGCGTGAGCTCGGGAGGGCCGGTCACGTTCCCGCTGGGGGTGGAGGTGGGTGCGCTGTCCGTCGTGATCAAGGATGCAGCGGTGGCCACCGCGAGCTGTGTGCCCCCGGCGCGCTGCACGACGACGAATAGCCGGCGGCACGGTCACTACGAAGGTTGTGGTGCCATTACGTCGACTTCACTGTTCTGGGTTTCCGCTCGGCTCTGTCGTCGGTATTTGCCCGGTGCGGTGCCGTACTCCCGCTTGAAGGCGGTGGCGAAGGCGAACTCCGAGGTGTAGCCGATCCGGGTGGCCACCTCGCCGAGCGGGGCATCGGACTCACGGAGAAGCCGGGCGGCGGTGGTCATGCGCCACCAGGTCAGATAGGTGAGGGGCGGCCGGCCGATCAGGGTGGTGAAGCGCCGGGAGAAAGCCGCCCGCGACAGTCCCGCCTGGCTGCTGAGTGTCCCAACCGTCCAGGGGAGTGCGGGATCACGGTGGAGGGCGTGCAGTGCGGAGCTGATCGCCGGGTCGCCCAGTGCCGCGGCCCAGCCGACGGCCGTGCCGCGTTCGGACTGTTCGTCGAACCAGGCGCGCAGGATGTAGAGCAGCAGCACGTCGAGCAGGGCGGGCACGACGGTGTCCACACCGAGGCGGGGAGCGTCGAGTTCGCCGCCGAGAAGGTCGACGGCGGCGCGCAGTTCGGGACGGTGCCCGAGGCGGGCAGGCAGGTGGACGATCTCGGGCAGATCGCCCAGGAGCGGATGGGCTCGGCTGGGGTCGAGCTGGTATCCACCGCAGAGGGTCACGGTGACCGCCTGCGAGCCGTCCCGTCCGGTCTTCCCCACGGTCGCGGAGGCGTAGCGGTCTTCGAATCGAGGGTCGTTCAGTGGGTCACAGACGGGTTCGGTCAGCGGGGTGGCGGGGCTGTCGGCGAGCGCGTAGCCGCTTCCGTGTGGCAGGAACACCACGTCGCCGACGTTCAGCACGATGGAGGTACCGCCGTCCGGGGGGATCAGCCGGCACGATCCCTGCAGGACCACTTGAAAGCCGGCGGAGCCAGGAACGGTGGGGAACCGCTGCCCCCAGGGGGCGTGCCACCGAACGCGCGCCGAACGGGGTTCCCCGGCGCGCATCGCGGCGATCACATCGCTGAGCACATCCACGGGGAGAGTCTATCTCTGCGGCTATACGAAGACGTACACATATAAATATGAGATTTTTACGCATTGGCTGTCTCTCTTCATCCCCATACGGTTGAGCGCACACGAAGTGATCAACCGTATGGGGGCCTTTTATGCCGGGGCAACGCAAGATTCTGGTGATCGGGGCGACCGGCACGGTCGGCCGGCAGGTCGTGGCTCAGCTGCTCGAGGCGGGGGCAGAGGTTCGCGCGCTGGCCCGCGATCCCGAAGTGGCCGGCCTGCCGGACGGCGTCGAGGTCGTGCGGGGCGACCTGGCCCATCCGGCCACTCTGCACGCACCCTTGGACGGGGCCGAGGCCGTGTTTCTCCTCTGGCCGTTCGCCACGGCCGAGGGGATGCCCGCGGTTCTGGATGTGGTCGCCACGCATGCCCGCCGCGTCGTCTACCTGTCTTCCGCGGCCGTACGCGACTACGAACAACAGGTCGAGCGGCTGATCGAGCGGTCCGGGCTGGAATGGACGTTCCTGCGACCGCACGCCTTCGCGGCCAACGCCTTGCGGTGGGCCGGGCAGATCCGCGCCGAGGCAGTCGTGCGTGAGCCGTACGGCGCGGCCGCCATGCCCCCGCTGCACGAGCGGGACCTCGCGACGGTCGCGGTGCGCGCACTCGTCGGCGACGGGCACAGCGGCGCGGTCCATGAGCTGACCGGGCCCGAGATACTGACCCAGGCCGAACAGGCGAGCATCATCGGGGAGGTAATCGGCCGCCCGGTGCATTGGGAGGAGACCTCGCCGCAGACCGCGCGGCAGCAGATGCTCACCCGGGGCTGGCCACCCGCGGCCGTGGACGGCATCCTCCAGGCCCAGGCCGAGATGGCGACCGCGCCGAGAGTGACCACGGCCACGGTGGCAGCGGTCACCGGAGCCCCGGCACGCACGTTCCGCACCTGGGTGGCCGACCACGCGGGCGAGTTTCGCGACACCATGAAGGCCGCCCGCATCCATGAGTACGGCGATGCCTCCGTCATCCGATACGAAGAAGTACCGCGGCCCGCGCCCGGGCCGGGCGAGGCCCTGATCCGGGTCGCCGCCACCTCGTTCAATCCTTCGGAGATCGCGCTGCGGTCGGGGATGCTGCGAGGCGTGCTGCCGGTCGACCTGCCCTACACCCTCGGCTGGGACGTCTCCGGCACGATCGCCGAGGTCGGCGACGACGTGGCGGGGCTGGCCGTGGGCGACCGGGTCATCGGCCGTCTCGACGCGGGCGGCGCCGCGGCCGAGTACGTCACCGCCCCGATCGGCGTGCTGGCCAAGGCTCCCGTCACCGTTCCCCTCACCGACGCGGCCGCGATCCCGGTCGCCGCGCTCACCGCCTGGCAGGTGCTGTTCGAGCACGCCCGCATCACCGCGGGCCGGCGCGTGCTCATCAACGGCGCCGGAGGCGGCGTGGGAGTGTTCACCGTCCAGCTCGCCAGGCACGCCGGCGCGACAGTGGTCGCCACGGCCAGCGGCCGCAGCGCCGCGGCGGTCCGCAAGTACGGTGCCGACCAGATCATCGACTACACGACCACCGCTCTCGCGGATGCGCTGGACGGCCCGGTCGATGCCGTCGTCAACCTCGCTCCGATCTCCCCCGAGGCCGCGGTGAGCCTGGTCTCCCTTCTACGGCCGGGCGGCGTCATCGCCTCCGTCGCCACCCCCGTCGAGCCGCCCGCCGACGCCGATGTCACCGCCCTGCACATGGTCGCCCGCAACGACGCCAAGCAGCTGGGCGAGATCGTCGAACTCCTCGACGCCGGTGCGCTCATCGTCGACGTCGCCGAATCCCACCATCTGTCCAACCTCGCGCTGGTCCACCGCAGGAGCGAGGCGGGCCAGACCCACGGCAAGATCACCATCTTGCCCTGGACGTAGGCATCTCCGGGGTCGCGGCAGATGTGCTCGGGGCTGGGACGGCGGGCGGGGACCGGGCGCCGGTCGGACAGGAACAGCGGCCCGCGAGTACGGACCGGTGCGTCGGGGGGCGCAGGAGGTGGGCGGTGCCGGCGTCCCAGTAGACCCATTTGGTGTCGCCGCCCTTGGACTTCAGCGGGGCGCACCGGTTCTCCAAGTCGAGGTCCTCGACATCGAGCGGCGCGGGCGGTGGTTTCGTAGAGCATCCGCCACAGGGTGCGTTCGCGGAGCGGGATGTCGCGGCGTGACAGCAGCCGTTCGATCTTGGTTTTGCTGACGGCCCTGGTGTGGTCGACGTTCTCGCGGCGCCGTTCGGCGTCGGCCGGGATCGATGGTGCGGCCCGCCTCTTCTTCGTCGCGCACCAGGTGAGCCAGGAGGAGACGGCGGCGCGGTTGCGGCTCCAGGTCGCGGGCGCGCATCCGCCCCACAGTGAGAGAAGGACGTCGCCGATCTCGCGGTCGGCGACGTCGGCGAGGCGACGCGCTCCGCCGCCGACCGCTGTGACGGTCCGGTCGACAGCCGAGGCGTGAGCGCGATGGGTGTTGGGGTTCGCGACCCGGTGGGTCGACAGGAACTCATCGGCCGCATCGGCGAGGGTGACGCCATCGCCGACACCCTGGCCGCCCTCGACGAACATGGAGGCCGTCCTCCGGTCCTGGCCCCGGATGATTGCGCGCCTCGGCAAGGTCGATGGTGTTCATCGCTCTTCGCTCTTCACCAACCTCAAGGGGAGGGCGAGGAGGTCCACGCCGTTCGGTGGCTCCGTAAGTTCGCCGACCTTCGCCCAGCCCCACCGCCGGTACAGCTCGCGCGCCGGCGCTTCGTTCGACGCAGCGAGCACGGCGAACGACTCGGTGCGGTCGGCCAGCAGCAGGTCCAGCAGCTCGCGCCCGTGCCCGCGGCCTCGCAGCTCTGGCACGACCGCGAGCTCGTAGACGTAGAACAACGGCCATCGCAGCCCCTGCGGCGCGGGCGCAGCGGCCCGCGGGTGCCACCATCCCTCCTCCAGGCGCACCCCGTAGGCGAAGCCGGTGAGCACACCGTCGTCGAGCACGGTGGTCACGGAGAAGCCGGGCAGTGCCGCGTGTCTGACCAGCTGCTCGGCGAACTCGTCCGCGACCGCGGCGCCCTCACAGTACGGCGGCTCTCGATAGACCCGGTGGTAGACGTCGCGGAACTCCTCGGGGCGGCAGATCTCGGCCGCGCGATCAACCATCCGCGGCCTCCCACGGGACGTATGCGGCGACGGCGGCGGCAAGGTCAGGGCCGCGCTTCGCTCGATCCTCGGCAGGGACGACGTGCCGGCGTTCATCGCCGGCCCGGCGCGCACGTACAGTTTCGGCAAGTCGACCCTCGTCGAGGCCAACGGGGCCCCGGCCGCCTGGATGACCATGGACGGGCAACCACAACTCGTCCTCTGCGACGGCCGGATCCACGCCTTCTCCAGGGTTCTCACCCCGGACAGGTTCGGGCGCATCCGGCCGGTCTCCAGGCACCGTGGTCATTGACGCCGCTCCCAGAGCATCATGACGGCCAGCAGTCCCGGCACGCAGGGAAGCATCTGGAGCCATCCGATCGCGGGCGCGAGCCCGACGTCGCCGGAGGTGTCTGTCACGGTCAGCCCGGCGAGCGCGATGCAGAGTGCGACCGCGAAGACGCCGGTCGCCGCCCAACGCGTGGACCTCTTGCCGGCCTTCGCTGCCCACAGCGTCCCGAGCCATCCGATGAGGCCCACCCCTCCCACCATCGACAAGATGGCCAGGTAGGCGGTGACAGCGGTATCGATCTCGCCGGCGCCGTAGGAGGGATAGCCCGCCTGGATATGGTCGGCCAGGGCATGCGTCGTGGTGCGGTCGACGAACGGGTAGACAGCGGCGATGACGGTCAGGACAAGCCCGATCCACATCGCCGCGAGGAGCCTCCGGCGTCGCCTGGTTGAACGTGCTGCGGTCATTCCTACTGCCATCTCGACTCTCCTGTCTTGAGATACTGGCTGTCTTGGTGAAAGCGACTCTCTCCAGCGCGGTCACGTGGCGAGGGAGCCGCAGGGGACCCGATGGTGGTCATCGCTCTTCCAGCAGGACATCTCCGGCGTTGCCGTACATCGCCACCTGGTAGAGGGCCGCAAGCGCGTCGTCGACGGGATGGGGCTACGGCTTGCCCGAGGAGCCGAGTCTGTTCCACCTCTGCAGGTTCGCGGTGACAGGACGGCCGGCGGCGCCGCGCCAGACCTGGTCGCCGTCATGCGCCTCGGTGAACAAGCCCGGCATCCCGGCGCGGTGGACATTTTCTATGGCGGCGTTCGGCTCCGCGGGATCCAGTGGGTTCTTCACGACATGTGTCCTTTCGTATTCCACGGGGGTGAGGGATGCCGGCCCGGCTCTACGTAGGTCGCCTGAGCGGGGTATCAGGGCCTGCAATCCGGAAGACCGGGTATCGGTGCGCGATCTTCTCGAACTCCGGCAGCGGGGCGCGCCGGTTCATCGGGATATGTGGCCGCGCACCGGGGGCGATGGCGAGATAACGGCGAAGCACGGGAGCGCGTTCGGTGACGGGGACCTCGTCGAGCGTGATCTGTTCGCGGCCCCGTCGGCGCAGGACGGCACGACCGCCTGCGGCGCGGACGTTGCGCACCCAGTTCGCGTTCGGGCCGAGCATCGCCACCAGATACCGCTGCCCGTCGAGCTCGGTGACGGTGATGGGCAACGGGATCTGCCGTCCTGAACGTCTTCCGGTCACTTCCAGCGTCGCGGTCTGCCGGGGTGTGAGAACTCCCGACGCATACAGCAGCGCATCGACGCGGTTCACCGCTCGTATGAGAGCTGTCGGCCGGCCCGTGCGTCCGCGGTAGAGCGCGCGCTTCACCGCGGCGATGCCGCCGAGGATGGACGGTGGCACTCGACTCACCCCAGCCCACCGGAGTCGGCCGTGAGGGGACTCATGCGTGCGGCCCCTTGCGGCTGCTTTCTCCACACGAGGACGACCACAAGGATTTCTGCCAGGCAGGGCAGCATGCCGACCCATCCCAGCAGCGGCAGACCGTAAAACGAGTCGACGTCATGGGGTGGCGGTTCCTCTCAGGTAAGTCCGGTTCAGGCCGGTGTTCGCCGGGCCGGGCCGGGTCACGCGATCCCGTTCGTGTTGTACGACGTAAAACTACGCGGCTCATGCTAGTTTTACGTCGTACAACACGTCAAATGAGATGAGACGGGCACCATGACCGCCAGCCGAGGCCGCGGGCAGCACGCCGGCCTCAACAGCCGGGCCATCCTTCAAGCCGCCATCCGCCTCACCGACCGAGAGGGCCTCGCCGCACTGTCCATGCGCAGGCTCGGTACGGAGCTCGGAGTCAAGGCGATGGCCCTGTACCACCATTTCCCCAACAAGGACGCCCTGCTCGACGGAATGGTCGAAGAACTCGCCACCGCGGCACCGGTAAGCTTCGACGGCACCGACTGGCGAGACGGACTGCGCGGCTACACCCGAGTGCAGCTGGACACCCTTGCCGCCCACCCGAACCTGGTCCCGCTCGTCCTATCCCGGCCGGCGACCACCGCAGGGAATCACCGCATGATGGAGACACTCCTCCAATCGCTGTGCACGGCCGGTTTCCAGCCGCGGCGGGCCCTCGACATGGTGTACGCCCTCAACGGGCTGATCCTCGTGCACGCCGCGCTCGGCGCCGGCGTCGGCGACGCGCCCCAGCCACACGGCGAACTCGGCCAGACCAGCCGCCTGGCCGACCTGCCCGCTGAGAGGTACCCGCTCCTCGCCGAAGCCGCCCGCGCCAGCGCGGACCGCGGCCCCACCGCCCGCTTCGAGTTCGCCCTGGAGGCACTGCTCACCGGCTTCGCCGACTCGCGTGGTGAGTCTTGACCGCGCCGTGGGTACCACTTGCCAAGGTGTTCGACGATCATCGGATCCACGCCGCCCGTCGCCCCTATTCGCCAAGTTGCCAGATAGCCGGGAGTCGAACCGTCCGCGCGGATCGGGTGGTTCCCAGGATCGCTACTTCTCGTGAGGTCCCTGAGCTTTCTTACTCGGCCGGGCCATGTCTCGGTGCTGCACGGACGTGCGCGCGTTCGCCTTGTTTCCCGATGAGACTCAGGTACTCGACGGGACCAGCGCCGGTGGCTCCGAACCAGTGCGGGGTGCGCGTTTCCTGAGCGGCGTAGGCGCAGCGATGATCATGCTTCGGCGTGCAGGCAGGGATCTTCGTGGTCCTCTTCCCGTACTTTCAGGCGGTGCTCGGCTGGTCCGGCCTTCTCTCATGCCGATGGCGCTGCTGATGATGTTCACCTCCGGCCTCGCCCCGCGGGTAGCCGCGCGCATCGGCAGCCGCTCGACGATGGCCTCAGGGATCTTCCTGGGCTGCGCGGGGCTTCGTCGACGGCTGGCAGCAGGCCATGTGGGCAGGCGCAGTAGTCATGGCGGTCCTGTTCGTCTACGTTCTCGTACGAGGCCCGCGGCAACGAGCCCCCGCTTCCGGCAGGAACAGCCCTGCATCCAACGATGTAGCCGCCGGCCTGCGCTGACTCACGAGGGGACCGAACGCCAGTTGCCCGGACGAGCTCTATCCAAGCCAAGGCCATCCGTTTCAACACCCTCACCTGTATCTGCCACGTCTCGGGCCGCCAGCCCGGCGACTTGATCACCGACGACCCGCCGGGTGACGCACGTTCCTGACGCCCGGCCTCAGGCTCAGATCTCCTCGTCGTCCTCGGCCACGTCCGGGTCGCGCAGCGATCTAACCGTTACAAGATCCCCACCTGCGTCGGAACGGCCACTCAACCCTTTATCGCGCAACCTTCACGGGGCGAACAGGACGCGGGATTCGAGGGGAGGGCCCGTCATCCACAGTGGACGACAAAAGGCAAAGGCAAGGAGGTTACCCACTCCCTGCCACTCTCAACGTATAGCGCACCGGGGGGCTTGCGGCAAGACCCGGGTCGTGCTGCAGAATCGTCGGCCGAGGCCAGAACCTGCGGAAATCAGAGATTCGCGAAGTACGTGTTCTTCTGTCGACGTGTGGATCACGCGGGACGTCGAACCGCCGGTGGGACTCGCGGTGCGGTTGCGGGCACTCGGCGCGGAGGTGCGGGTGTGCGTGCCGCCGCACTGTGCGGAGCAGCTGGCCGAAATACAACCTTGTTGAATGGGGGGTTCTCATGATTGACGTGATCGTTGCCGGTGGCGGACCGACCGGCATGATGCTGGCCGGCGAGTTGCGGCTGCACGGCGTGCATGTGCTCGTGCTGGAGAAGGAGGCGGAGCCGGCCAGGTATGTCCGCTCGCTCGGCCTGCACGTGCGCAGCATCGAGGTGATGGACCAGCGCGGTCTGCTGGAGCGGTTCCTCGCGCACGGCAAGAAGTACCCGGTCGGCGGTTTCTTCGCCGGCATCACCAAGCCCTCGCCCGACCGGCTGGACACCACTCATCCCTACGTCCTCGGCATCCCGCAGACCACCACCGATCGCCTGCTGGCCGAGCACGCCGCCGAGGTCGGCGCCGGGATCCGGCGCGGCTGCGAACTGGTCGGGCTGAGCCAGGACGGGCACGGGGTGACCGTCGAGCTGGCCGACGGCACGCAGCTGCGCTCGCGCTACCTCGTCGGCTGCGACGGCGGCCGCAGCACGGTGCGCAAGCTGCTCGGCGTCGACTTTCCCGGCGAGCCCGCCAGAGTCGAGACGCTGCTGGGCGAGATGGAGCTGACCGAGGATCCGGCGGCGCTCGCCGCCATCGTCGCGGAGGTCCGCAAGACCCAGCTGAGGTTCGGCGCCGGGCCCCTCGGGGACGGGGTGTACCGCGTCGTCGTGCCCGCCGAGGGGGTGGCCGAGGACCGCACGGTTCCGCCGACCCTGGAGGAGTTCAAGCAGCAGTTGCGGGCCTTCGCGGGCACCGACTTCGGTGTGCACTCGCCGCGCTGGCTCTCCCGCTTCGGCGACGCCACCCGGCTGGCCGAGCGCTACCGGGTCGACCGGGTGCTGCTGGCCGGCGACGCGGCGCACATCCACCCGCCGATGGGCGGGCAGGGGCTCAACCTCGGCATCCAGGACGCGTTCAACCTCGGCTGGAAACTGGCCGCCGAGGTCGGCGGCTGGGCACCGGAGGGGCTGCTGGACAGCTACCACACCGAACGGCACCCGGTGGCCGCCGACGTGCTGGACAACACCCGCGCACAGGGCGAGCTGATGTCCACCGAGCCGGGCCCCCGGTCAGTGCGCCGGCTGTTGTCGGAACTGATGGACTTCGAGGAGGTGAACCGGTACCTGATCGAGAAGATCATCGCGATCGGGGTGCGCTACGACTTCGGCGGAGGGCATGAACTGCTCGGCCGGCGGATGCGGGACGTGGAGCTGAAGCGGGGTCGCCTCTACGAGCTGATGCACGGCGGCCGCGGGCTACTGCTCGACCAGACCGGCCGGCTCTCGGTGGCGGGCTGGGCAGAGCGGGTCGACCACGTCGTCGACGTCAGCGAGGAACTGGACCTGCCCGCGGCGCTGCTGCGGCCGGACGGCCACGTGGCGTGGGTCGGTGAAGACCAGCAGGATCTGCTCAGCCAGCTGCCCAGGTGGTTCGGCGCTGCCGCCGGCTGAGCGCGCAGTTGTGGCTCGAAAGGGCGGGGGCCTATTTGCGGTGAACTGAAGTCGCCGCCGTGACAAGACCGCCGCCGCCCCGGGAGTGGGCGACGGCGATCGACCTTGTCAGCCCGCGAACGTCACCGTTCCGTACTGGTACTGCGTCTTGCCGTTCTCGTCACCGCTGTGGTTGCGCCCCGTCATGACCTGGTTGAAGCCGGCCTGCGTGGTGTGGCCGCTCTCCGTGTAGGCACTCGTCCACGTCCGGTTGGTGATACGGACCTGGCGCCCCTGCAAGTAAAGAGCCCCGGTCTTGTACTCGGTGGCGCCGTTCTCGTCACCGTAGTGCCGGCGCCCGACGATCACCTGGTCGAGCGGTGCGGAGAAGTTCGAGTTGCTCTCCTTCATGTAGCCGAACCAGTCGCCGGTGAACACCTCCACCTGCACGCCGTCGATGAGGATCCAACTGCACTGGTAGGTGGTGTTGGCGTTCTCGTCCCCGTTGTGCGACCGCCCGGTCATGACCTGGCCCGCCGGGCAGGCGAACTCACCACCCGACTCCTTCACCGTTCCGCTGTAGACGTACTCGACCTTGATCGTCGCCGCCGAGGCCGGGACCGGGACGTTCAGCACCGCGACGGCGGCGACCGCCAGCGCGGCGAACGTGACCTTCTTCATGTCGTCCTCCTTTCCGGGGTCAGGCGTCGATGGTCACGTAGGCGTGCTGGTAGCGGGTGTTGCCGTTCTCGTCCCCGGAGTGCGCACGACCGATCAGGACCCGCTGGGTGCCGGTCTGGTAGTTGTGGTTGCTCTCCTTGAGGTTGCCGGTCCACACGGGATCGATCAGCCGCACCGTCTGCCCCCGCCACGCCAGGGAGGCGGAGCGGTACCGGGTCCAGCCGTTCTCGTCGAGGATGTGCCGGCGCCCGACGAGCGCCTGGTTCGGCGGGGAGGAGTAGTTGGAGTTGCTCTCCTTGTATTCGAGGCTCCAGTCACCGATGCTCACCTGCACCTGCTCGTCGTTGATGAAAATCCAACTACAGGTGTACGTCGTGTCGGCGTTCTCGTCCCCGTGGTGCGACCGCCCCGTGAGCACCTGGTTGGTGGGGCAGACGAACCAGGAGGAAGATTCCTCCTGGGTCTCGGAGTAGGCCGGTACGACCCTGATCGTCACCGCCGCCGCAGACGCGGCCGGTGCGGGCGAGACCACGGCCAGGGCCGCCGCCGAAGCGGCCACCATCACGGTGTGTACTGCCTTGCTGTACGTTCTCATCTTCTTTGGCTCCTTTCTGCGTGCGAATACGTCCAGAGAGACGGCGTAGCGCAGGCCAAAGTATGAGTCGCGCACAGCGGAGACAGCGTCCGCCCGGCGGATGATCAACTATCCGCCCGCTTGCGGACGACTCCTCGTCATCTGCTGGCGGGGGTCAGCCCACATAAACCCAAAACCCACATTGGATTGATCTGGCGGGTTCTGATCCATTTCGCCGCTGCGTACGTGTTCGCCTCGCTACGGTGTGTCTCGTCCGTTGGGCCGGGGTGCCGGGAGGCATGTGCGGTGACGTCGGTGGAGCGGACGGCTTATCAGGTGTTCCCGCGGTTGATGACGACGCGTGAGCTGTACGCCTTCCACTCCCCCTCCCAGGAGGATCTGGCGTGGGCGCGGGAGAAGACCGACGCCGATCAACACCTGCCGGCGCTGACGCTCGCACTCAAGTGCTTCCAGCGGCTGGACCGCTTCGCCGAGGCCCGCGAGGTGCCGGTCATGGAGGTGGAGCCCTGGAACTGGATGAGCAGATCTCGCCGGTGTACGGACCGCCGAGTCGCATCGGGTGCTGGTGCGACGCCACGAGGGCGTGACGTACGCCGCCAGGGGTTCAGTGGAGCATCTCCAGCAACTGCCCGAACCGGCTGCGTCTGGTGACGTGCATCGCTGAACGTCGTACTTCTAGGGGTCTCAGTAGTAACGACGCAGGAGACAACGGATATGCAGGTCAGCGGCTCATCTTCCAAGCTGTGCCCGAAGGTCCTTAAGGAAGCTCTGACCTGCATATCCGTTGAAAATGCCGAAACTACCGGGACTCCTTATTCCCGGACCGCCCATGACCAGTTCGTATGAGATGACCCCGGTCGGGCAGGTGGTCGGCGCGCACCTGACCCGCATGATCGACGCCATCATCACCGACCTGCGAGAGCCCCGCCCGTGACTGCTTGTGAGCCCACACGCAGTGAGTTCGAGGAAACTCGCCGGCAGACAGCAGGTTCGTCTACGGTGCGTTCGTGGCCGACTTGCCGCTGTACCGGATCTGGCAGGCCCAGTGAGTCCCTATCACGGGCCGGTGGCGTCGAAGGAGGCCTGGGCGGTGAGGATGTCTTGGGCGTGGTCACGGATCCAGCCGGACAGGCCTTCCAGGGGCTCGGTGATGCCCTTGCCCAGCGTCGTCAGGCCGTAGGTCACCTTCGGTGGTGTGGACGGCTCTACCGTGCGGGACACCAGACCGTCCCTCAGCAGCATGCGCAGCGTCTGGGACAGCATCTTCTCGCTGATCCCCTCGATCTTCTCGCGCAGCTCTGAGAAGCGCAGGTCCCGCCCGCGCAGGGCGGTGAGGATCAGTACGCCCCACCGGCTGGTGACATGGTCGAGCACCATGCGTGCCGGGCATTCCCTGTGAAACGTGTCACTCACGCCGTCTCGCCACCGCCCCAACCTGCGAACCGTCCCTGACGTAGGGAGCTTACCTCAAGGTATGTACTTACCGACAGTTAGCGATGCCTCTTACCGTCGCCGTGGCCCCGCAAGAGACTCGAGGAGGAGAAGTGTCAAAAGTCGCCCTCATCACCGGCGCCGGTCGCGGGATCGGCGCCGCGACGGCCAGGGAGCTGGGACGACGCGGCTTCCACATCGTCGTCAACTACCGCGGCGACACGGTGAGCGCGGAGAAGGTCGTGGACGAGATAAAGAGAGAAGGCGGCACGGCAGAGCTCGCCCAGGCCGACGTCCGCGATCCGGAGCAGGTCGCCGCCCTCATCCAAAGCCGCGACGCCGTCGACGCGCTCGTCTGCAACGCCAACATCACCCCGCCGTTCGCACCGCTGGACACCATGACCTGGGAGGACTTCATCGGCAAGGTGGACGGCGAAATGGCTGCCGTCTTCCACCTGACCAAGCGAGTCTTGGAGGTGATGCGCGGCCAGGGGAGCGGGCGGATCGTCTACGTCTCCAGCCTCAGCGCTGAGCTCACGCGCCCTGGCGCGCTCGCGCACGCCACCGCCAAGGCGGCGCTCGACACCTTCGCGCGGCACGTCGCCGCGGAGGCCGGGCCGTACGGGGTCGGGGTGAACGTCGTCGCACCCGGCGCGGTGCGCACAGACGCCACGGCCCACACGACGACGCCGGAGGTGGAGAAGGCGCGCGCCGAGCGTTCGGTGCTGCACCGGATGCTCGAGCCCGAGGACGTGGCGAAGGTGATCGCCGCGGCCGTGGGAGGAGACTTTCAGGCGACGACCGGCATCCGCATCCCCGTCGACGGCGGTTTCCGCGTGCTCTCCGCTTCCTGAACTTGCTCGCCGCGTTCCAGGAAGCGGGCGGCGAGCTACGGCAGATCAGAGAACGCGGTGATCTCACCCGAGGGATCCGCGCGGTGACCGCCTGCACGTGATCCACCACTGGAACCGGATCGGGCTCCCCGCCACGGAACAAGCCATGCTCGCTCAAGCCGCGAACAGCTCTGCGGCGCCGGTCATCGGTTGTGTGAGCCCCACGGGAGGTGGCATGCCGATTCGGATCCGGTCGCCACCGGGCGACCTTCTCGCCGCTGCCGCGCCGCCACGCTCCATCGCCCGATTTGCCTTGACACCGGCGTCAAGGTTCTAACCTCACGGGAGGTGGGCCGGTCTGTTCCGGACGGGGCCGGGTCGCGGAGACGGCCGCTCCGCGAGGAGCGAGGCCCGCCGCTCGTATGGTCTCCTCTGAGGTAAGGGATTCGGGTGAAAGTCTTCATCGTCGGCGCCAGCGGATACATCGGTGGCGCGATCGCCGACAGGCTCGTCGGGCAGGGGCACGAGGTCGTCGGACTCGCCAGGTCGGCCAAGGCGGCGGAGGCCCTGGGCGGGAAGGGCGTGCGGGCTTATCTGGGTGAGGTCGGGGACATCGAGCGGTGGATCGACCGGGCCGTGGAAGCCGACGCGGTGGTCTTCGCCTGGCGGGCGTTCGACCTTGACACGTTCCGCGAAACGGACACCGCCGCCGTCCGGGCGGTGCTCGCCCGTCTGGCTGGCAGTGAGAAGGCGTTCCTCTACGTGACGGGGTCGCTGGGCACCGGTGACACCGGCTCGGCCACCGAGGTCGACGTCGACACGCCTGATGACCCGCCGGTCTTCCTCGCTTGGCGCTCCGCCCTCGAAGCCGAGATCCGCCGCTCCTCCCAGGCAGGTGTCCGGTCGGTGGTCGTGCGCGCCCCCATGGTGTACGGACGCGCCAGCGGTTTCATCGCGGAATCGCTTCTCGCCGACGTCAGCACCTCCGGACGGGTGCACCACGTCGGCGACGGCGACAACCTGCTGGCCTTCGTCCACGTCGACGACCTGGCGGAGCTGTGCGTCCGGGCGGTGCGGACGGCACCGGCCGGCGCACTGTACCTCGCGACGAACGGGGAGTCCCTGTCCTACCGCGACTTCGCCGTGCGGGCGAGCCATGCCCTCGGCGCCGGTGGGGCCGTCGCCTCCCTCCCCCTCCAGGCCGCCCTGGCCGCCATGGGGCCGTTCGCCGAGGCCCTCACCTACTCCCAGCGCCTGTCCGGCGCCGCCGCGGGCAGGGAACTCGGCTGGAGCCCTGCCATGCACGGCATCGACACGGAACTCCGCCTTATTAAGGGATAACCCCACAGTTCCCTGAGCTCTCCATCGTGGCCATAGCTCCAGGACCTGGGCGTTCTCCGTGCAGAGCACGTCGCTTTGGCGGTTGAAGGGGTCTCGGGATCGGTGAAGCCTCTTCCTCTTCGTTGAGGTTTTTGTCGTGGTGGTGAAGCCGAGGAGTCGTGTGCCGGCCCGGTCGGGGATGACTCGGTCCGGTGCTGGGCGCCGCCCTGGCAGAGGACGCCTGCTCACGCGGGAGTTGGCACCGTACACCGGACCGGCTCAGGCGCCTTGACTGCTCGCCGGGCCGGGGTGGTCTCGCGTCGCCGGGCGCTGGAGCGCCGCCCGGTGCCACTCCGGGAACGGCTGACCGTAGACGGCCTTGGGTTCCGGCGAACCCAAGGGTGCACAACCTCCCAGACCACCCCAACAGCCTGGACTCGACCTTTGGGTTCGCGGGAACTCTGGGATTTCCTGGGGTCCCAGTAGCAATGAAACAGAATCCAACGAACCTGCCCCTGACCTCCTGTGACGCGATGTTCCGCACCGAGGTGGAAGGACTCCGTCGTGGTTGCTGGCGCTGAGGGCTGATCTGCGGGCCGGCGAAGTCAGAGCCCTTTCATGCGTCGACACCCAGTGGAGTGGTGACCGTCTTGGCGGACGTCGACATCGACGCTGTCACGCTTTTCGCCGATATGTACATGAGTACATTGAATGTGTACGCTCGTACCTATGATATCTGACCTTGATGGCCGTTCGATGAGCGAGCGGATGCTCGCCGGTGACCTCTACATCGCCGATGACCCGGAGCTGGCCGAGCACATGCTGCGGGCCGCCGACCTGATGGACGCCTACAACGCGACCTCGGCCCGCGACCCGCAGGAGCGGTACCGGCTGCTCACCGAGTTGTTCGGCGCGATCGGCGAGGGTACGGTGATCCGGCCGCCGCTGCGGGTGGACTACGGCAGCCACCTCAGCATCGGCGCGCGATCGTTTGCCAACTTCGGTCTCGTCGCCTTGGATGTCGCGCCGATCACTATCGGAGACGATGTGCAGATCGGGTCGAATGTGCAGCTCTTGACGCCGACGCATCCGGTGGATCCGGAGCTGCGCCGGGCGAAGTGGGAGGCCGCCAAGCCGATCAGCATCGGCGACAACGTGTGGCTGGGCAGCGGGGCGATCGTCCTGGCCGGGGTCACGATCGGGGAGAACACCGTGGTCGGTGCCGGCACGGTGGTGACCCGCGATCTCCCGGCGAACGTGGTCGCAGTGGGCAATCCCGCCCGCGTGATCCGCACGATCGGGCCGGGTAGGGCATGAGCGATCCCACCGCCTCGCGGTCACCCGCTCCACGGCGGGCGCGGCGGCACGACCCTAGGCGGCGGGACCGGCTGATCGACGCCGCGCTCACCGTCATCGCCGAGCGTGGCGTCGCCGGGACGACGCACCGGGAGATCGCCCGCGCCGCGGACGTGCCGCTGGGCTCGATGACCTACCACTTCACATCGCTGGAGGAGGTGCTGACCGAAGCGTTCACCCGGCACGCCGACGCGGCGGCCCGCGTCTTCGACGAGCGGTTGAGCGCGGCCCGCGACCGTGACGCGGCGGTCGAGGCCGTCATCACGCTGGTGTCGGACAACCTGCTCGGCTCACAGCACGACCTCGTCTTGTCCGTGGAGCTTTACGTGGCCGCAGCGCGCAACCCGGCCCTGAGGGCTGTCACGCAGGCCTGGATGACACGCAGCCGCCGGGCGCTGGAGCGCCATTTCGACGCCACCACCGCCCGGGAGCTCGACGCGCTCATCGAAGGGCTCGTGCTGCACAGCGCCCTGTCGACCGACCCGATGACGCCCGAGCAGGTCCGCCACGCCATCCACCGCTACCTGCGCTGATCCCCTCCCTCACCTGCATGCGCCTATGTGATCGGAAAGCCGATGCCCGCTGCCCCCCTCACCGCGCCCACCCGTCAGACACGCCTGGCCCGCGCCGCCGTCGCGGCGCTGTTCCTCACCAACGGCGCCGTGTTCTTCAACATCATCCCGCGCTACCCGCAGATCAAGGCCGACCTCGGCGTGAGCAACGCCGTCTTCGGCACCGCGCTGGCCGGGTACCCGATCGGCGCGCTGCTGGCCGGGCTGCTCGCCGGAGCCGCCATCCGCCGGTTCCACTCCGCGCGCGTGGCGGCGTTCGGGATCGTCGTGACCACTCTCGCGACGCTGGTCATCCCCTTCGCGCCGAACTGGGTCGCGCTGGGCGGCGCGCTGTTCGTCGTTGGCGCTCTGGACGCGGTCGTCGACGTCGCGCAGAACGCCCACGGCCTGCGGGTCCAGCGCCTCTACCGGCGCTCCATCCTCAATTCGCTGCACGGGGTGTGGAGCATCGGCGCGGTCCTGGGCGGCGTGATGGGCTCGGCCGCCGCCGGCCTGCGCATCCCCCTGGTGGTCCATCTGAGCATCTCCGCGACGCTGTTCAGCATCGTCGCCATCGTCGCGTACCGGTTCCTGCTGCCCGGCCCCGAAGACATCGAACGGCCCGCCGAAGCTCAGGACCTCGGCGCCGCGGGCGGCCATCCGGCAGCCCCGCCACCCCACCGCAAAGGCCGGCGTTCGTTCACCGATTCGGCCGTATGGATGCTCGTCGCGCTGGGCGTGCTGGCCGCATGCGGTGCGCTTGTCGAGGACGCCGGCGCGTCCTGGGGCGCCCTCTACCTCAGCGGCGACCTGCGCACCGATGCCGCCACCGCGGGGCTGGCCGTCGTGGCGCTTCAAGTCGCCATGACCGTCGGCCGTCTCGCGGGCGACCGCGTCGTGAACCGCTTCGGCCAGCGCACCGTCGTCCACGCCGGCGGCGCCCTGGCAGCCGTCGGCATGGGCGCCGCCCTCGCCGTGCCCACCGTGGGCACCGCGCTGGCCGGCTTCGCGCTCGCCGGGCTCGGCGTCGCCACCCTCGTCCCCGCTGCCATGCACGCCGCGGACGAACTGCCCGGACTGCCCGCCGGTACCGGTCTGACCATCGTCAGCTGGCTGCTGCGTGGTGGATCCCTGCTGTCCCCGCCCCTCGTCGGATTCGTCGCCGACCTCACCAGCCTGCGCGTCGGCCTGCTCTCCGTCGTGCTGGCCGGCGTCATCACCGTCGCTCTCGCCCGCGTTCTGGTGGACCGCACCCCGGCCTAGGCTGGGGGTTTGCCCCGAACGCGCTGTCCGCTTCCGACCCCAGGGGTCGATCGGGGCGTCGGCTCCAGGGAGCTGGGGTTCATGCTTGAGGGCTGTCGCGTGCAGCCGCTCGGGGAAGGTGACACCGGTGAGTTCCTCGGAGGCGGTCCACAGGCGCCGGACGGTGTCCGGGTGCGTTGATTGGCCACTCCCTGCTCACGGCGGCCCCCAACGGTGCTCTTGGACGAGCCATCGGAGACCAACCAGCAGGCAGACCTCGGGTGGGGAACGCCACCTCAAACTCCATGATCTCCAGGGCCACCTCACGTCAGCGCGCCGTGGATTCAGCGCGTCGCTCATAGCGCGAGCGTGCGAGGTGATGGGCCGTACACAGCAGCTCACGGGTTGCCGCTTCAGCACGCGAGCCCGGGTTCAGCACTGCCAGCCAGCCGGCGGCGCCGTAGACGGGGTGCGCGATCACGGTGTCGGCAGCGCTGGGGTCGACCTCGGTGGCGGCTGATTCGCGTGGCGCGTGACCGGTCCACCGGATGAACGCTTCTTTCCCGGCGGAGATGTTCACGCGGAAGGTGTCCGGCCGGTCCAGGCGCGATGCCTCGTCGCCGGGGTAGTTCTTGGTCACGACCGTCGCGAAGGGCTGGGTCGTTGTCGGGGTGACACCATCAGGCGCGTAGTAGAAGAAGGTGTCGCCCCAGCTGATCTCCGGCGAGCCGTCGCCAGGTGCCGGCCTGAGGGTCAAGACGCCGTCGAGGCCGCCGATGAAACTGATGATCTCGTCTATGGTCATGTGCTCTAGCGTTTCATTAAAGTGCTTATGGAGACTTTGGGGCTGAGGGTGAGGGGTTTCGGGGTGTCAGGTCTCAAATCGTGGGGCATGCGTACCGTCGATGTCGCGCGGCGTGCCGGGTGCTCCGTTCAACAGGTGCGCAATCTCGAACGCGACGGTGTGCTGCCGCCGGCGACGCGCACGGCTACGGGCTACCGGATCTATGGAGAGATACATCTACAGTCCGCGTTGGCCTACCGAGCCCTCGCGGCAGGCGCGGGTCCTACTGAGGCCAAGAAGATCGTTCGGGCCGTCCACCGGTCACCTACCTCGCAGGTGCTCGCCCTTCTCGACGCGGCGCACGCCCGGCTCGACGCGGAGCGCACGGAACTGAGGCAGGCCGAGGAGGCCGCCCGGGCGATCTCCAGCGAGCCGATCGAAGACGTACGCGCATCGGACTCGATGGGCGTCTCCGAACTCGCCGCCGCCCTCGGCGTGCGCCCTTCGACGTTGCGGCACTGGGATGCCGAGGGTCTTGTCGTCCCTGACCGCGACCCCGCGCGAGGAACGCGGCGATACACACCCAACCAAGTGCGGGATGCGCGGATCGTTCACCAACTGCGCAGGGCCGGTTACCGCATCGCCCCCCTTCGGGCCCTCATGCCGGAGCTACGGCGCGCCCGCCGATTGGAGGACGTCGCCTCCGCGCTGGCTGCCAGAGGCGCCGGCATCGCGGCTCGCTCCAAAGCCCTCCTCGACGGTGCCGCCGCACTCAGTGCTGTGCTCTCGCTCGCCACCTCAGCACCCCGCGACCCTGCCTGCGCGGAACCCGCGCAGGTGGGGTGCCGTTAAGAAACGTCTCACCAGCCGCAAAATGAGAGAGAAGACGCAGGTCAGCGGCTTGCATCGAGGAGCTGCGATGGGTCCGACCGGTCGAACCTTCCTGACCTGCAGAGACGTTGCGGTTTGCGGCTGGTAACACGTTTCCTAACGGGGCGCCGCCCTTGTCCTTGCCCCGTCGCGGATCGCGGTCACGGGCGACTCCGTCGGTGGTCTGGGACAATCTAAACCGGCACACCTACACCGAAAAGCGGCAGTTCATCCTGGCCAGCGGCGACTGGCTCACCGTCTTCCGGCTGCCGTCGTATGCCCCTGACCTCGACCCGGCCGAAGGTTATCTGGTCGCTGCCGAACCGGGGCGTGCCGGCCAATCTCGCCGTGTGCGGCCTCGACCACCTGATCAGCGTCATCAAACACGGCCTAAAGAAGATCCAGTACCGTCCGTATCTGATAGACGGCTGCCCGGCCGAGACCGGCCTGGCCCTCAAACCACCGTGACTTCACGCATTAAAGATCAGTGAGCGATGCCCAGGACGGCGGGCGGCCCGGCCGGCAAGCGGCTGGGGCGCCTGAGCTGGTGCACGGAGCCGCGCCCCGCGTGAGCAGGCGTTCTTCTCCCAGGAAGGCACTCGGCACCGGACCGAACCGCCCTCGACCAGGACCGGCACGCACCTCCTCGGCTTCACCGCCACTACAAAAACCTCAGCGAAGAGGAAGGAGCTTCACCGATCCCGAGATCTCCTCAAGCGCCACAGCGACGTGCTCCACACAGAGAACGCCCTGGCCCTGGGGCGGGATGACCTGCATAGGCGCTCGGGAACCCCGAACTTATTTCTTATTCAGTTGATGACCGCGGTGGCCTCGACCTCGACCAGGATGTCGGGCTCGGCCAGTGCGGCGACGCCCACCCCGGTGAGCGGCGGGAGCGGGGTGACGCCCAGCTTCGCGGAGGCCCGGGCGACTCCCTCCACAAACAGGGGCATCTTGTCGGGGGTCCAGTCGACGAGGTAGACGGTCAGTTTCGCCACGTCGTCGAAGGAGCCGCCGACCTCGGCCAGGGCGGTGGCGATGTTGAGGTAGCACTGCTCGACCTGGGCGGCGAGGTCTCCTTCGCCGACTCTGCCCCCATCGGCATCGCGGGCGACCTGGCCGGCGATGAACACCAGCTTCGATCCGGTGGCGACCGACACCTGCCGGTAGATGTCGACCTTCGGCAGTCCTTCGGGGTTCACCAGGGTGATGGCCATGTTGACTCCTTGTCGTGAGAGCCCGTGGGCTCGGGATCCCGAAACTATAGCAGTGCAATGCTATGTATTCTGGTGCCATGGCGAGGACGAAGGACCCAGCGGTCCGCACTCTGCTCATCGAGCGGGCCGCACACATGCTCCGCACCCGCGAGCCCATCACCCTGCGCTCACTGGTGGCCGGGACCTGCGTATCGACGATGGCCGTCTACACCTACTTCGGCGGCATGGACGGCATGTGGAAGGCGCTGCGACAGGAGGGCTTCACCCGCCTGGGGGCCAAGTTCTCGACGGTGACCACGTCCGAGGATCCGGTTCGGGACCTGACCGCCCTGGTCGCCGCCTACCTCGGCAACGCCCTGGACCACCCCGACCTGTACCGGGTCATGTTCGACGCGAACTTCGACCTCGAAGACCTCAAGGCCGCGGACGCAACCCTGGAGTATTTGGTCCAAGCCGCCCGACAGGCCAGGGACACCGACCGCTTCCGCGCCGACACCGACCCGCTGGAACTGGCGATCCAGAGCTGGGCCATCGGCCATGGGCTGGTCTCCCTGGTCGCCAACGGCCCTCTGCCCCGCCAGACGCTTGACCACGGCGCCCCCATGCTGACCGCGCTGTTCATCGGCGCAGGAGATCAGCCCGACAGATGTCGCGCCTCGGTCGAGCAGGGTTGGAAGCAACTGCCCCCACCCGGCCAGGAGCCGGGGGCCGGGTAGGAACGCAACGGCGAGTCCCGATACGTTCCTC
The DNA here is from genome assembly GCF_040607515.1 of Streptosporangium sp. NPDC005286. Classification (NCBI taxonomy): domain Bacteria; kingdom Bacillati; phylum Actinomycetota; class Actinomycetes; order Streptosporangiales; family Streptosporangiaceae; genus Streptosporangium; species Streptosporangium sp. NPDC005286. The sequence goes on from NZ_JBEXGU010000057.1 coordinate 42,476, forward strand.
CCCGCATCGGAGCTGTCCGAGAAAGGATCCTTTGACGATCATGATCGACTGGCGGCGTGTGCGGCTTCGTAGCCGTGTTGATCACGTGTGAGAACCGTGCCGGAAAGTCCGAGGCGTCCAGCAACCCCCGGTAACCGTTTTTGCCACGCGTCCGGTGATGCGTCGCGGTGGTGCCCGGAGTCGGCGCGAACGCTTCTCCTTTGGGGCTCATGACACGAACCCAAGCGCAAGGCCTCCTGATGGTTGCGGCCGGTTCTCGCCCCTACGGCACCACGTGTCAAACGCCAAGGCCCGCGGCGATGGCGTCGAGGAGTTTGCCCAGGTCCACCAGTTGTTCGCGCTCCAGCGTCCCGAAGACCTCGCGCAGGACGCGCTCGCCGGCTGCCGTACCGGCGGCCAGCGCCCTGGCGCCCTCCGGAGTGAGGCTGACGAGTTTGGAGCGCCCGTCCTCGGGATCTGCCGCCCGTTCGACCAGTCCCTCGCGCTCCAGCGCCTCGACGGACTGGGTGACCGACCGAGGGGCGTGACCGAGTTCTTGCGCCAGTGACGACTGCCGCATGGCACCGCGCCGATCGAGCACCTGCAAGACCTTCGTGCGGGCCAGCGACAGCCCCCCGGCTGCCATGCCGTCGTCGACGACTTTGCGCAGGCGGTATCCGAGCGACAGGTACCGCAGTCCGATCTCCTCGGGTGTCGCCATCCGGTCACTCATGGTCATCACTCTTCACCGCCGCTCAACTGTTGAGGTACCTCATTGAATGCTACCTTAATGAGGTACCTCATCACTGCCCTTGAGGGGAGAGCCCATGAACACCCGGCCCGTCATTGTCATGACTGGTGCAACGAACGGCTTGGGCCGCCTGGCCGCTCTCGACCTGGCCCGCACCGGCGCCCGCCTCGGCATCGTCGCCCGCAGCCGGCCCAAAGCAGACGCGCTGCGGCAGGAGATCGAACAGATCGCCCCCCAGACCCCGGTGGATGTCTTCCTTGCCGATCTGTCCCTGCTCGCCGATGTTCGGCGGTCCGCAGAGCAGATCGATGCGCACTATCCGCGGATCAACGCACTGATCAACAATGCGGGTCTGCATGCCTTCTCCCAGCGGGTCACCTCTGAGGGATTCGCCGAGATGACCGCAGTGAACTACCTCGCGCCCTGGGCGCTCACCAACGCTCTGCGCGACAAGCTCACCGCCTCGGCACCCGCCCGGATCGTCACGGTCGCCTCCCGGGCCTCACGCCGGGCCAACATCATCGACCCGTTCAAGGACCTGACCGACACGGCGGACTTCACCCGCCGCGAGTCGAGCCTGCTGTACGGCCGGACCAAGCTGATGGACATCATGTTCACCCAGGAACTCGGTCGCCGGCTTGAGGGAACGGGCGTCGCGGTCACCTGCCTGTGCCCGGGCTTCAATGCCACCGGGCTCGGGCGTGAACTCCCCCTCGCCGAGACCCTGGAGAGGGTCCTCACCCGGCTGAACATCGGCAACCCCCAGCACGGCGCCGACATCATCGTGAAACTCACGACCGACCCCGCCTTCGCCGGCATCACGGGAGGCTACTTCGCCGCCAAGACCGCCAGGCCATTGGAATGCCCGGAGGTCGGCCGCAGCGAAACAGCCCAGCGCGCGCTGTGGGATGCCACCGCCGAACTCCTCCACGACCCTCGCCAACCCAACAGCACTTGAAACGCTCAGGCCGGAGCCGATCCGATGTGACCGTCGCGGCGGCCCGAAGCAGCTGCAGCAGCACCGCCGACGTTGAGACGCTGGTCGGTCACGGCCCATGTCCATCACGACGACGCCGGGACGCAGTTCCTCGGCCAGGCGCACGGCTTCGTGCCCGTTGGCGGCCTCGCCCACGAGTTCCAGGTCGGGGGCGGCGGTGATGATCATCTGCAGGGCGGCGCGGATCAGCGGCTGGTCGTCGGCCAGGACGATGTGGACCGTCATCGCACTGCCGCCGGCAGGGGCAGGCGGGCCGTCACCCGGAAGCCGCCCTCGGGACGCGGTCCTGCGGAGAAGCTTCCCCGCAGCATGCTGGCTCGCTCCCGCATCCCGACCAGGCCGTAGCCGCCCTCTGCCTTGCGGGAGCCTCGCCCGCCGTCGAGGACCTCGACGGCCGGCTCGTCGTCCCGGACAGTCCAGCCTGGATGTTCGCCCGGCTGGCCTGGCTGCCCGCGTTCGCGGTGGCCCTGCTGACGTGCTGGACCGCGTTCCACGCCCATGAACATCGGCGGCACGAAGAACCCGGCTACCGCACGACCACACCCGAGCAGCCGCAGCCACGCTGATCATCGTCTCTCCGGGCATCGCGTGGTGACCGGCGATGTCCCGAACCCGATCCAGTTGGCGAAGGCGTCGCAGGACTCGACCATGTTGGTGGCACGGGTGATGTTCTCCCGCAGCGCGCCGTCGGAGGCCGGGCGTGGGTCTGGTCGACGCCCGCGAGGCGTGCGCGGGAGCGGTCAGCTACGGCCAGGGACGAAGTAGGCGTTGATCGCGCGGTGCACCCGGGTGTTTCCGGGATGACTTGTGCGAAGTGATCTGTTGGTAGGTGAAGACTATGGGCATGGAGTTCTTCTGCTACCACCGCGACCGGCCCGGCTCCGTAGCGCTGCGCGACGAGCTACTGGAAGAGCATTGGTCCTATATGGACCGGTATGCGAAGGAGATGACCGCCCGGGGCCCGACCCTCGCCGGCGACACACCCACCGGCAGCGTGCACATCGTCGACCTGCCCGATCCCGTCGCCGCCCGCGCGTTCGCCTTCGACGAGCCGAACTACCAGGCCGGCGTGTACCGGGACGTGTTGCTGCGACGGTGGCGCAACACGCTGGGGCGCACCATGTGGGACTTCCCCGGCGGCCGGACCGGCGGCAACCGGTACCTGGTGCTCGGCCTCGGCACGGGGCAGGCCGCCGACCTCGCCGTACCGCCCGACCGGGACGTGCTGATCGCCTACGGGCCGTTGTTGTCCGACGACGGCGCCACCTGGCTGGGCACGGCGGCGCTGGTCCGGGCGCCGGACCCGGACACGGCACGCGCCATCCTGACCCCGGACCGGTACGCCGACATCGAGGTGCACGACTGGCAGTTCGGCGGGCGGCCGTCATGACCCGAGGACGTCCAGGTAGTGACGGCAGGCGATGGAACCACAACATCCATTACCACCCCCGCATCCTCAGCGCGGTCCCCGATGGCGCCCAGCGCGCCCTCGACGTCGGCTGCGGCGAGGGCATGCTCGCCCGTGAACTGCGGCAGGCCGTGCCGCACGTCACCGGCATCGACCTCGACGCGCCCAGCATCGACCAAGCCCGCGAGCACCCGGACGACATCGGCTACATCCTCGGCGACTTCCTCACCCATCCCTTCGAGCCCGCCTCGTTCGACGTCGTCGCATCCGTGGCCACCTTGCACCACATGGACGCCGCCACCGGATTGGCCCGCATGCGCGACCTGCTGCGCCCCAGCGGCGTCCTGGCCATCGTCGGCCTCGCCCGCAGCACCATGCCCAACGACCTGCCGCGCGACCTGGCCGGCGTCGCCGCCGGTACCTTCCACCGCGCCACGAAGGGCCACTGGGAGCATCCGTCCCCCATGGTGTGGCCGCCACCGGTGACCTACCCGCAGATGCGAGCGCTGGCCGCCGAGATCCTGCCCGGCTCCCGGTACCGCCGCCACCTGCTGTTGCGCTACAGCATCACCTGGCGCAAGCCGCAGGGCTGAGCGGGGCCGACCGGCCAGGTCCTGCGCGACCCCGCAGGCAGCGGGCCGCCGCAGTCGGCGCAGGAAGGGGCCGCCGAACTACGGCTCACACACCCCATTCTCACGCAACGTCGCAGACCGCACCTTGCTCGCGGCGGTCCCGCCCAGCGCCGCACGGCCTGAACTGAGAACTCAAGGTCCGAAACGGACATAGGCGTTCGCCGGGCACCTCCGGCCCGCCGCCACGAGGCCATCGATCGGCCCCATGGGAAGTCAGTGGGAACGGGCACGTACGGGCTGGGACAACAGCTTGAGGCTGTGTCATGGGTTCATGGCCCGCCGGGCGCGGAGAGCCCGGAGCTTGTGGCGGTTGCCGCAGCGCTCCATCGCGCACCAGCGCCGAGCGCCGGGGCGGGACGAGTCGACGAACACCAGCGGGCAGTCGTCGCTCGCGCACTCGCGGATGCGCCCGGAGAGCGGCCCGGACAGCAGCTCGATCATCTCCCGCGCCAGCGCCGACAGCGCTTGCGTTGCCCGCACCGGCGGCGCCCACCCCGCGGTCGTGCCGCCGGCGGCGAGCTCGGGGACCAGCGGCGCCGCGGCCGCGGCCCGGTTGATGGCCGCGACCGCCCCGGCGGGGAGGGGGCGACGCGCCGCCCGGGCGTGCGCCGCGTCCCAGATCGCCTGGCGGAGGGCCTTGGCCGCGGTCAGCTCGCGGGCCGTCACGGGGACCGTCATGACCGCGGCCAGCGGCGGCTGGGCCAGCCATTCACCTAGGTCGGCGGGCTCGTGGAGGGTCTCGAACACCGCGTACCGGCCCTCGCCGCCCGTGTGGGCGAAGTCCAGGCAGACGGCACCGGCGTCGAACCAGAAGGACCCTCCCTTGGGGTCGTGCAGCACCCGTCCGGTTGCACTCGCTCGCATAAAACCACTATAACCGGTGTCATCGTCAGCGGAGGGCGGCACATGAGCACACGGCACATCAACCCTGAGGGGCTGCACCGCAACCCGGCCTTCAGCCAGGCCGTCGTGGTCGAACAGCCGACGAAGACGATCTACATCGGCGGGCAGAACGGCGTCGACGCCGCCGGTAAGGTCGTCGGTCCCACAGTCGGGGAGCAGAGCAGCCAGGCGTTGCGCAACCTCGCGACCATCCTGGAGAGCGAGGGGGCGAGCCTGGCGAACATCGTGCACTGGTCCATCGCCGTGGTGGACGGCCACGCATTGAACGAGGGTTTTGCCGCCTTCCAGCAGGCGTGGAACCCGGCCGACCCACCCCCGGCCATCACGGTCCACGTCGTCGCCGGCTTGGGCCCCGGGTTCCTCGTCGAGATCGACGCCGTCGCCGTCGTGTGACGCCCCGGGGGCGGGACCATCCCCCGGTCGTCGGGTTGACCCGGTTTTGATGCTGGGTACGACCCGGCAGCGACGACCAGGTGGAGGTCGCCCGTCATCATGCGCGCCCTGGACCCAGAGGTGATAGATGCCGTGGCGCCTCACCCTGCTCACCAACGCCGTGATCACCTGGACCACCGAGTACTACGGCAAGGCGATCGGCGAGCTCCGTGCCCAGGGCCGCGACGTCTCCGACGAGCTGCTGTCGTTCATCGCCCCCAGCCGCCGGAGCGGGACCCGTACGGGCTGGTCAACCCGGCTGGATGAGGCGGGACTCGTAGGCGAAAACCACGGCCTGTACCCGGTCGCGTAGCTGGAGTTTGTCCAGGATTCTGCCCAAGTGGGTCTTCACGGTTGCTTCGGCCAGGTGCAGGGCCGCAGCGATCTCCGCGTTGGATAGGCCGCGGCCTACCTGGATGAGCACTTGGCGTTCGCGGGTGGTCAGGCGGGCGAGTCGTTCGTCCTGACCGGGACCGCTGCCGTTGAGCAGTTGCGGGGCGAAGTTCTCCAGCAGGCGACGGGTGATCCTCGGGGACACCACCGCGTCGCCGTCGGCGATGCTGCGGATGGCGGCCAGCAGATCGTCCGGGCGGGAGTTCTTCAGCAGGAAGCCGGACGCGCCTGCCTTGAGGCCTGCGAAGGCGTATTCGTCCAGGTCGAAGGTGGTCAGAATGAGCACTCGGGTCTGCGGGCAGTCACGGACAATCCGGCGGGTGGCCTCGATGCCGTCGGTGCCCGGCATGCGAATGTCCATGAGGACGACGTCGGGGTGGAGCTGACGTGCCAGGCGTTCGGCCTGGGCGCCGTCGGCGGCCTCACCTACCACCGACATGTCGGGCTGGATCTCGAGAACCATCGTGAAGGCCATGCGCAGCAACGACTCGTCATCGGCGAGCAGGATTCGAATCGTCACGCCGCGCTCCCGCCTCGCGAGCCTTCCTGGAGCATCCCATGGTGGGGTGCGGTGAGATCCAGCCGGGCCGATACCTGCCAGCCTCCTGCCGGGAATGGACCCGCCCAGAAGGTTCCGCCGTAGGCGGCCACCCGGTCGCGCATGCCTTTGATGCCGTGCCCGCCGCCGATGGTTGCCGGGGTGGTGCCGTTGTTGGTGACCTCCAGGGTGACGGCCTCGGGCGAGACCTCGACCCGGACCTCGGCACGGGTTCCGGGCGAGGTGTGTTTGAGCGCGTTGGTCAGGGCTTCCTGGACCAGGCGGTAGACGGTGAGCTGGGCGGCGGCCGGGATCTGGGCGGCGTCGCCGTACACCTGGAGGCTGGTTGCGAGCCCGGCAGCTCGCAGCCGGTCGACCAGGGCCGGGAGCTGGGCGAGACCGGGCGTTGGGTGCCGCCGCAGGTCTTCGGCCGCCCGCAATCCCGTCCCATCGGCAGCGTCCGGCTCGTGGTCATTGGCGTGCAGGGCGAGGCTACGGCGCATGTCGGCCAAGGCCTGGCGGCCGGTTTCCGCTATCTGGCCGATGGCGGCGGCCGCCTTGTCCGGGGCACTGGCGCGGACGTAGTGGGCGCTGTCAGCGAGAGCGATCATGACGGAGAGGTTATGGGTGACGATGTCGTGCATGTCGCGTGCCATCCGAGCCCGGTCCTCGGCGACCGCGAGCCGGGCCCGCTGGTCGCGGTCGCGTTCCAGCGCGGCGAGGTAGGCACGCCTGGTCCGCATGCTCGTGCCGGTGACGGCCGCGGCGGCAGTCATCGCCGTCAACGCCACCACCGACAGGAGGAACCGCCCCTCTGGCGCCCACCGTGCCGAGGCCAGCACCGCCCCGGCCTCGACCACCGCCGCGGCCGCGAGCGTGCGCCGCCACGTCGCGTGCGTGCCGACGCTGTACAGGGCCACCAGCAGCGCCACGTCGGCGGGCAGTTGCACACCAGCCAGCCACTGAAGGCCTGCCACCGCCGCGATCAACGTGAACACCGTCAGCGGGGCGCGCCGCCGCCACACCAGGGGCAGCACAAGGCCGACCTGGAGGAGAACAACCTCAAGACCGCCCCGCAGAACCTGGCCGGGGCCGAGTGTGACAAGGAAGATCACGGCGGCCAGCAGGGCGTCGAGCATCCAGGGCCGGCCGTTCATACCGCCACACTAAGCGACCTACCAGCCCGAATTCTCTCCTCCTGCGGGAGGAGGGTCAGCCCGAAGTCGTATGGCCGGATCAGCTCCCTGCCGCTCGTGCGGGCCGGAAGACCGCTGGAAAGCTCCTGAACCACGATTACGCATCGAGAACGGAGCCGACCACATGCCGACCACCGCATTCACGCGCCGCCGCGTGGCCATCGCCTCGCTCGCCCTCGCGACCACCGCCGCCATCACGTTGACAGCCCACCCCGCCAACGCCTCCTCCGTCACGGCCGCGATCACCGGCAGCGGCGCGACGATCGCCGAGGCAGCCACCAGGCTCGCCGTTTCCTCCGCCCCTGCCACCAGGTTGACGTTGCCTGCCCCCACGGGGCGGTATTCGATCGGCACTCGCGCGTTGCGGCTGGTCGACTCGTCGCGGCGGGATCCGCTGGTGAAGGCGCGGCCGTATCGGGAGCTGATGGTGAGCCTCTGGTATCCGGCCGGACCCTCCAATCGTCCTTTGGCACCGCACATGTCACAGATGGCGGCAGCCGACTGGGACCGGCATTCGGCACCCGCGATGGGAATCAAGCAGGGCAGCATGGACTGGGCTGCCACGACGACCCACGCCCGGGAAGGGGCGCCGGTCGGCCGGAAGGCCGGGTCGCTGCCGGTGGTACTGTTCGCGCCGGGGGACGGTGGACCGCGGACCCTCGGCACGGTGCTCGTAGAGGAGCTGGCCAGCCGTGGCTACCTGGTGGTCACCGTGGATCACACCTACGAGGCCGATCAGGTCGAGTTCCCCGGGGGGAGGGTCGAGCGGGCCGTCCCGCTGCCGTCGAAGCTGACGCCGAACGTCATCGCGAAGCTGCTCAGAAAGCATGCCGAGATCCGCCTGGCGGATATGAGGTTCGTACTCGACCGCCTCGACAAGATCGCCGGACTGCGCGGTGTCATGGACCTCTCGAAGATCGGGATGCTCGGCCAGTCCATCGGCGGATCCGTGGCCGCCCAGCTCGCCCACGACGACCCTCGCATCGACGCGGGCGTCAACCTCGACGGCTCCTACGTAGGTCCCATAGCACGGACAGGGGTGGGCAGGCCGTTCCTGCAGTTCGCCGCCCAGGCGCACACCCGGGCAGGCGACCGTACCTGGAAGTCCTTCTGGAACGCCTCCAGCGGGTGGAAGCGCGAGCTGAGACTGGCCGGCGCGGCGCATGGATCGTTCACCGACCTGCAGGTCATGCTGCCCCAGGTCAAGGATCTCGTCGGCACGATCGATCCGGCACGGTCGGTGGCAGCGCAGCGTGCCTACATCACCGCCTTCTTCGACCTGCATCTCAAGGGGCAGGCCACACACCTGTTTGACATGCCGGACCAGCGCTATCCCGAGATCACGCTGGTTCCCTGACCGCCGGCCGCCACGGACGAGCGAGGGCGAGTCGCCGACCGCGGTGGTGGCGGCCCACCACCG
>NZ_JBEXGU010000058.1:0-50573 GCF_040607515.1 Streptosporangium sp. NPDC005286
GGGCAGTCGGCCCGCCGGCCGCCAACCCCGGCCGCCGCCGGGGGGCCGCCGGGGCCCCGCCCCCGGGGGGGGGGGGGGGGGGGGGGGGGGGGCCCGCCCCCCCCCCCACGACAGCACGTACCGGCGGGAAGGTCACGCCGGGGATTTTTATAAATCTACATTGTAAAGGGCGAGGGGCGTCGCGGGAAACGGTGACGACCCGCACCGTCCCCCGCGGCCCGCGCGATCCTTCGACGGGGATGCGAAGGGCCGGGAGCGGCGCTGCTCAGGAGCGTGCCAGCTCGGCCAGCAGCTCGTAGGAGCGCACCCGCGCCTCATGGTCCGAGACCATGGTCAGGGCCATCAGTTCGTCGGCTCCGCTGTGTTTGACGAGCTCGGTGAGCCGGTCGCGTACGGTGCCGGGGCCGCCGATGATCTGCGGGTCGAGGTGTTCGCGGACGAACCGCTCGCCCGAGGGGGTGAGCGAGTGGCGCTCGGCCTCCTCGGCGGTGGGAAAGAGCGTGAAGCGGTCCTCGGTGCGGAGCAGGAGCCGGCCCACGGCATAGCCCCGCGCCAGCCACCGGGCGCGCTCGTCGGAGTCGGCGGCGATCACGGTGGGGGCGACGATCGTGTACGGGTGGTCCAGCCACGCCGACGGCTCGAAGGCGTTGCGGTAGGCCTGCAGCGCGGCCACCGTACCGGCCGGGTTGATCTGGTGGGCGTAGGCGTACGGCAGGCCGAGCGCTCCGGCGAAGCGGGCGCTGGAGGTGCTGGTGCCCAGCAGGTACACGGGCGGGCGGGTCTCCGGTCGTGGGACGGCACGCACGTCGGAGGACGGTTCCCCGGGGGCGAGGTAGCCCAGCAGTTCGCCGAGTTGGCCGGGGAAGTCCTCCTCGGCGGATGGCAGGCCCCGTCGCAGCAGGTGGGCGGCGGCCGGGTCGGTGCCCGACGCCCGGCCGATGCCGAGGTCGATGCGGCCGGGGTGGAACGCCTCCAGTGTCCCGAACTGTTCGGCCACCGTCAGTGGCGCGTGGTTGGGCAGCAGCACCCCGCCGGAGCCGACCCGGATCGTGCTGGTGGCGGAGGCGATCTGCGCGATCAGCACGGGCGGGACCGACGTGGCCAGACACGGCGTGTTGTGGTGTTCGGCGACCCAGTAGCGCGTGTAGCCGAGCCGCTCCACCCGGCGGGCGAGGTCCGTCGAGTTACGCAGGGACTGGGTCGCCGACGACCCTCGCCAGACGGGGACGGTGTCGAGCACCGACAGGCGGACGCCGGACAGATCTGTCATCGGGATGTTCTCCGTTCGTGGGGTCAACGTCGCTTGCCCGGGCCCGGCGCCGGCAGGCGTGTTGGGGGCCTGAGCGGGTCTGGTCTTCCGTGCCGCCCAGGGGGCGCCGGACGCGTGCGGGCCCGGGGGAGCGTGGCCGATGGCCATGTCATGCCGCGATCACAAAATTATTGAACTCATGCGTTCAATCTAACCGGCTGCCTTGTTCTGGGACGGCAGGAACCAGGCCACCAGGCTGACGACGATCGCCAGCCCGGCGACGCCGGCGGAGGCGGTGGAGGCCCGGGACATCCCGGCCGCGACGTCGTCCCCGCCGGCGAACACGGTGAGCAGCACGGCCAGTCCGAACGAGCCGCCCAGCGCCAGTGACGCCTGTAGGACACCAGAGGTGATCTCCGTGTCCTCGGCCGAGATCGTGCTGAAGGTCCCGACAGGGCGACGGTCACGATGGTGCCGTCGAGTTGCAGCGTGAACTCGCAGCCGACGATCGCGGCCAGGACCAGGCCCAGGCCCCGTGCGGGCGAGACCTGGCCCGGGGAGTCGCCGGTGTTGACCTCGGTGGCCATCTGGGCCTCCAATTCTTACTTGGGTGAACGTTATTTTGAACTCATACGTTCAAATTGGCAAGCCGGATGTGGCCATGACTGGAGTAACCTCGAAAAGTGACCACCATCGAACGCGCGCGGTCGGGCCGGGGACGGATCGACAAGCGGACGGCGATCCTGGACGCCGCCGTGAAGGTCTTCTCCCAGGAGGGCTACGCCCAGGCGAACATCGACGCGATCGCGAGCCTCGCGGGGGTCGCCAAGCCCACCGTCTACAACCACTTCCACGACAAGGAGACCCTGTTCCGCACGGTCATGCGGGACAGCGCCGACCGGTCGACGGCCAGGATCATCGCCGCGTTCGCCACCCTCCCCGACGACGGCGCCGACCTCGCCGGTGAGCTGGAGAGGGTCGGCCACCTCATGGTCGAGTGCCAGCTCAGCGAGGAGGGCTGGGCGCTGCAGCGGCTGCTGTACGCCGAGGCCGCGCGCCTGCCCGACCTCTACGACGAGGTGGTCGCCCGCGGCGGCATCCCCGCGCTGAACGTGCTCGCCGGCCGGCTGGCCGGCCTGGCGAACCGGGGCCATCTGGAGATCGACGATCCGGCGGTCGCGGCCGGCCAGTTCATGGCGCTCGTCGCGGGCAACCTTCCGGCGCTGTCCGCGCTGGGCACCCGTCCGGTCAGTCCTGACGACCTCGCCGACGCGGTCCGCGACGGCGTGCGCACGTTCCTGCGCGCCTTCGCCGCTCCGGCCAGACGCCGCTCGTCCCGCCGCCCCCGCGAGTCCTGAGCCTCCCGTCGCGCGGCACATCCGGGGGAGGGGCGGTATGGGGCTTCATGTCCGCTACCGGCCGACATTCTCCTACAGCCAAAATTCCCTAGGTCGGGGGTGCCGGCGCCGCGTCACCTGGAACCTTGATCGCCCGAGTACGGGCTTCCGGCCGCTGAATCCGGGTCCTGCCGGAGCGTGGGCGGTTCTCGTCTTTACCGGCGAGGCCGGTCTTTCAGCGTATTTCTTTATCTTTGCGGCCTGCTGCTGATAACAGATCGGTAAGACCGTACTGTCATGGGCCGCATACAGTGTGTGATTTTTGCCAGGCTGGGGGAGGTCGGACGCGATACGGGAGGCGAGATGTACGGTGAGCATGATCGGACTCACGGCCACGGCCTCAACGCCAGACCGCGAGGGCGCATGCCGTACAGCGACTCGTGGCTCCGGCCACCTGATCCTCCTCGCTCCGCCGGACCCGCGACCCTCCCCGAGCCCGATGGGCAGTGGCAGGAGGAAGCGCCGGCACCCCACAGGACAGCGCGGCACCGGAAGGACGAGGAGGCGGGTGACGACGCCGTCCGGTCACCGGCCCACCGCTCCTGGACATACCTCGACAGCAGGCCGTTCTCCATGCCCCCGCCACCCAGCCCCTGGCGGCGGCCGTGGTCGAGGCTCTCGCGCGACCAGCTCCTGGGGCCGGCGCTGGTCGCCGGGTTCCTCGTCGCCGCAGGGGTCGGCGTCTGGTCGTCCGGCTGGTCCCCGTGGGCCGGGACGCCCACCGCGAGCACGGTGCCCGCGCCTCCCGCGGAGCGCCTCCTCGCGGATCACGACATGGTGTTCACGCCACCGCGAGCCCCGGCGGCGGCCGGGGCGGAGGCCTCCGGGGAGGAGCGGAAGACCTCGGCGGGCAAGGGGAGGGCGGCCGGGCGGAGGAAGGCGCCGCGCCGAGACCCGGTGCGGGTCATGCCGGCGGAGCGGGCCATTTCCGGCCCTGCCGGAAGGTCCGGCAACGAATGGGTCAAGCGGGTGGAGCGGCACCGCGAGAGCGGGGAGGGGCGAGGTTCCGCGCGGACCGGCACCAGGTCGGGAGAGGCCGGAAACGCCGCACCGGTGACCGGAAGCACCGGCCGGGGAGCGGGCAATGCCGCAGGAGGCGCCACCGGCACCCGGGAGAACGCCGGAAGCGCCGCATCGGGGCGGTCGCGCTCCGGGGTACGGAAGGCCCGGTCACAGCCACGTACGGCCAGGACGGGTGCCCCGGACACCAGGTCGCCTTCGCCCTCGGCGTCCAGGAGCAGGCCGTCGGATCCAAGTGCCGGGGGCGGGAGCGCCGCCGGCATCAGCGCCGCCTACGCCTGCCGCCACCTGCCCTCCGGCGACTGGCGCTACGCCTACTGCGTACGGGTCTGGAACGACTACAAGAGCAGGAACGGCCTGCCCTGATCGGGCTCGAAGGCCGGGAGAGCGCGACGGTTCCCCCGTCGTGGTGGCCGGGCGTAGTGCCGACGAGCTTGCCCGGACCGTCAAGCTGATCGAGCAGGAGGGCGGGCGGGCGAGTTTCGTCACCGCCGACGTCACCGTGGAAGACGATGTCGCCCGTATGGTCGCGACCACCGTGGAGCGCCACGGCGGCCTCCACGTCGCCCACAACAACGCCGGGATCTTCGGCCAGGCCGCCCCGGTCGCCGACCTCGACACCGAGACCTGGCGGCGGGTCCTGGATGTCAACCTGACCGGCGTCTTCCTCTCGATGAAGTACGAGATCCAGCACATGCGCGCCCACGGCGGCGGCGCGATCGTCAACACCGCCTCCAACATCGGTGCGCACGGCCGGCTCCCCTGGCTGGGCTCCCATGCCACCTCCAAGGCCGGCGTGAGCACCCTGACCCGTGCCGCCGCTCGCGATCACATCGGCGACGGCATCCGTATCAACGCCGTCAGCCCCGGCGCCTCCGACGGGCCGATGTCCTACCTGCCCGGTGAGACCCGTGAGCGGCGCGACGCCCGGATCACGCCGTCGATCCCCCTCGGACGGGTCGGCACGCTCGACGAGGTCGCCGCCACCGTGCTCTGGCTGGCCTGTGACGAGGCGGGTTTCGCCGTCGGCCACGACCTCGTCGTCGATGGCGGGGCCACCGCCTGACCGGGTGACGCGCGCGTGGTCTCTCCCTCTCGGACGTGGGCCGACAGGGGGAGACCGTCCCATCATGTCGCCGGTGGCGGTCCGGTTCGTGATCTGGGTGAGCGAGGTGGCGGATTGCGGCCGATGTCCCAGCTGGGGCCGGGGGAGTGCGCGGTGCTCACGATCCTTGGCGTGAACTTGGGGTATCCCGGCGATTACTCATGGTCATCGCGGCGCATGAGGTCACGTGCAGATCAACCCTCAGTACCAACGGGAGTACCCATGCACATCCGCATCGCCGCGACGGGGCTCGTCGCCGTCGGCCTTCTCGCCACCCTGGCCACCGCCGGCGTCGCCACCGCCGCCACCGACGTCGCGGTCGTCCCCGCCCCGGCCGCGTGTGCCCAGGAGCATCTCGCGCTGCTGGACGCCGAGGACGCCATCGCAGGCGTCGAGGCCGTCCCGGAGGTCAAGGCCGCCCACGACGCCTTGGTGAAGGCCGGCGCCGCCGCGGACGTGGAGAAGCTCTCTCGGCAGACGCCCCCGAAACCGCTCGGGGCAGGCGTGCCGGAGGCGGATCCCGCCACCGCGAAGGCAATGGAGGCGTACAACGCCGCCGGGGCCAAGTATCTGCAGGCGCGCGACGCGGCGCTTTCGAAGGTCACGCCACTGCACCAGAGCTCCAGGGACGCGCTCAAGAAGTGCCTCCAGGTCGGCTCCGCCTGAACCCGATCGGATGACACGGGCCGGAGTCTCCCAAGCCGTGACCAGGGTGGACGGTCAGTGGCGGCCGGGGACTCCGGCAGGAGGCGACACAGGCTGCTACCGGGATGCGGGCCAGCGCTCCGGCCTTCAGGCCGAAGAGCGCGTCGAAGAACTTCTGCCTCAGGGGCGGATCGTCCTGCCGCGTGACCACTTCGCACCGGAGGGCGGAGTTCTGAGGAGGCGCCGGTATCGCCCAGGTCTGTCGTGCCTCTCCGTGTTCTTCCAGTGCCCCTCGTGGTTCCGGTTGCGTCGTTCGGCGTGAATACGGATGTCCGGTCGCTGCAATCTCCAAAAATCCCGCAAGTGGCGCCGTGTTCGGCTGCGCCTGCAAAATAAGACTGGACATCTCATGATAAATACTGCTGAAATGGTGTTTTTCGTGAATAAGTAATTCACCCTAAGCAAGGGGCAGTCGGACACTCCCTGATGGTGGCGCATGGACACTGCTCTGTCGTTTCGCGTTCTCGGTCCACTTGAAGTCCTGGTAGGTGAGCGACGGGTCTCGATCGGAGGGTCACGCCAGCGAATTATTCTCGCCACGCTCATCCTGCGCGCGGGGCGGGTCGCCCCCGTCGACCTGCTGGCCGGGGCGATATGGGGCGAGCACCCGCCGCCCACCGCCCGCAGCCAGGTGGTCATCTGTGTCTCCGGGCTCCGCCGGGCCTTCCTGGAGGCGGGCGCCCCGGCGAACCTGCTCGGTACCTCCTCGCCCGGGTACATCCTGCAGGCCGATCCCTCCCAGGTCGACGTCCTGCTCGCCGAGCGCCTCGCCGCCAAGGCGAGGGCCGCGGAGAGCGCCGGCGACCTCTCCGGCGCCGCCCGGCTGTTCGCCGAGGCGTGCGGTCTGTGGCGCGGTCCGGTTCTGGCGGGCATCGAGAGCGCGTTCGTCGAGTCCGAGGCACGACGGCTGGACGATCGCCAGCTGACGCTGACCGAGGAGCGCGTCCAGCTGGAGCTCGCCCTCGGCCGGCACCGGGAGCTGATCGACGACCTCGCCGTCTTCGTCGACGCCAACCCCCTGCGCGAGCGGCTGCGCGCCCAGCTGATGCTGGCCAGATACCGGTGCGGGCGCCGGGCGGAGGCGCTCGACACCTACCGGATCGGGCGGATGCAACTCGTCGAGGAGCTCGGCATCGAGCCGGGCACCGAGCTGCAGGCCCTGCACGACGCCATCCTGCGCGACGCCCCCGAGCTGACCCCGGCACCCGTCCGGGTGAGCGTGCCCGTCTCCGAGGCCGCCACCGGACCGGAACCCGTGCCCGCTGAGCCCGTTGCGGTGATCCCGGTCGAGCACGGGGTGGTGCCCGCGCAGCTGCCCGCGGACGCGCCCTGCTTCGTCGGCAGGACCACCGAGATCGCCGAGTTGGACGCCCTGCTGGACAAACGGATCGGCCAGGGGCTGCTCACCATCGCGCTCATCACCGGGGTGGGCGGGGTCGGCAAGTCGGGGCTCGCCGTGCACTGGGCGCACCGGGTCGCCTCCCGCTTCCCCGACGGCCAGCTCTTCGTGAACCTGCGCGGCTACGACCTCAACGCCCAGCCGTTGACCCCCGGCGCGGTCATGGACCGCTTCCTGCGGGCCTTCGGCATCGCCGGCGAGCGCATCCCCGAGGACCTGGACGAGCGCGCCGGCCTGCTGCGCACCGTCATCGGCAGGCGTCAGGTGCTGCTGCTGCTGGACAACGCCCGGTTCATCGACCAGGTCAGGCCGCTGCTGCCCGGCTCCGGCACCTGCTGTGTGATCGTGACCAGCAGGGACCCGCTGGGCGACCTGGCCGCCAGGGAGGGCGCCAGCGTGATCCATCTGGAGGTGCTGGGCGCGGCGGACTCCGCCGCGCTGCTCGCCGGGGTCGCCGACTCCGTGGTCATGGACGAGGACCCCAAGGCCGCCGCGCTGCTCGGCGAGCTGTGTGACGGGCTGCCACTGGCACTGCGGATCGTGGGCGCCCGCCTCACCGCCCGCTCGTACTGGACCCCGGCCCGCCTGGCCAAGCGTCTCGCCGACGAGCGGCGCCGGTTGGACGAGCTGAGTTACGGCCAGCTGACCGTACGGGCCAGCTTCGCCCTCAGCTACCGCGACCTGAGCCCCGAGGCGGCGCTGATGTTCCGCAGGCTGGGGCTGCTCGAGGCGCCCGACTTCGCCTCCTGGGCGGGTGCGGCGTTGCTCGACATCGACGGCCTCGACGCCGAGGACCTGATCGACCAGCTGGTGGACGCCCAGCTCGTCGAGGTGCTCGGCCCCGACGGCGCCGACCAGATCCGCTACCGCTTCCACGACCTGGTCCGGTTGTACGCCAGGGAGCGGGCCGATGAGGAGGAGCCGCCCGAGGACCGGCTCGCCGCCGTCACCCGCTCCCTGAGCTGCTGGCTCGTGCTGGCCGAGGAGGCACACCAGCGGGAGTACGGCGGAGCTTTCACCCAGCTGCACGGCGCGGTGCCCCGGTGGCGGCCGGCCGACGCGGACGAGCTCCTGGAGCGGCCACTCGACTGGCTGGACGCCGAACGCGGCGCTCTGGTCGCCGCCGTCTCCCAGGCCGCCCACCTCGGCGCGTCCGAGCTGTGCTGGGACCTCGCCGTCACCGCCACCACCCTGTTCGAGGCCCGGAGCCACTTCGACGACTGGCGCACCACCCATGAGACGGCCCTCGCCGCCGCTCGCCGGGCCGGCGATCTGCGCGGTGAGGCGGCCGTTCTCTGCTCGACGGGAAGCATGTATCTCTTCCAGCAGGTGCCGGAGCGGGCGGGCGAGTGCCTGTGGGCGGCGCGCGAGCTGTTCGAGCGGCTTGAGGACTCGTACGGGATGGCGCTGGCGCTGCGCAACATCTCACTGCTGGACCGGCTAGCGGGCCGCTTCGACACGGCGCTCGACGGGTTCCTCACCGCGAAGAGGATCTTCGCCGCGGTCGGGGACCGCTTCGCCGAGGCCCACGTGCTCGGCGGCATCGCCCAGGTCCACGTCGACCAGGGGAGGGTGGAGCTCGCCGAACCCCTGTTGAGACAGGCCCTGGAGGTCTTCCGGCAGCTGGGCAGTGAGCGGGGTCAGGCGCAGATACTCAACAGGCTGGGGGAGACACTGCTGCGCCAGGATCGGCTGGGGGAGGCGGAGGCGACCTCCCGGGCCGCGCTCGCCCTGGTCAGGGAGCGGCAGGACGACATCGGGCAGGCGTACATCCTGTGTGGGCTGGGGGAGATACAGGTCCGCCAGAACCGGCTGGAGGCCGCCGTGGAGAGTCTCGACGAGGCGCTGGCCATCGCCCAGGGGGTGCGCGAGCGTTTCGTGGAGGCGCGGATCCACCTGGCCTTCGGTCAGTTGCACGCCCGGCGCGGCCGGTTCGACGAGGCGGTGGCCTATCTGCTTGA
Organism: Streptosporangium sp. NPDC005286; assembly: GCF_040607515.1. Taxonomy (NCBI): domain Bacteria; kingdom Bacillati; phylum Actinomycetota; class Actinomycetes; order Streptosporangiales; family Streptosporangiaceae; genus Streptosporangium; species Streptosporangium sp. NPDC005286. The sequence goes on from NZ_JBEXGU010000058.1 coordinate 8,837, forward strand.
GACCTTCGAGATATCCACCGAGCTGGATACCCGGCTGTGGCAGTTCAGGGCACTGTCCGCGCTGGGGGAGGTGTTCATCCTCAAAGGGGACGAGGCCGCCGCCTCCGATGCGCTGAATCGCGCCCTGGATTGTTGCACCGATACCGATTCCGAGGATTACCGGCGAATCAGGGCGCGACTGGCTACTTTATCGGGAATTTCCGCTGAATCATCAGGTCCATGTGCTGTCGCCGGTGATGTGAGCGACTGACGAGGCTGCGGTGATCGTACCCTGAACGACGGCCACAGGCAGGGTGAAGAGCGCGGCAGTGGCGGTGACCTTCGCGACCCAGGTAATCCACCGAGACATTTTCAACCTCATTCATCCGTGGTGTTTTCTTTCCTTCTTTCGTTCTGCGACAAACGTAGAATGGGGCGCGATCGAGTCGATATCACATCGGCTACCGCTTGATATCCGGGGTCGCGTCGCGCATCAGCACCGCCGTGAGCAGCACGTCCGCTCCCCACGCCAGGTGCTCGGGGGCGGTGTACTCCCCGGGGGCGTGGCTCACCCCGTCTCTGCTCGGCACGAATATCATCCCGACGGGCGCGATCCGCGCCACGATCTGGGCGTCGTGGCCGGCGCCGCTGGGCAGGCGGTGGTAGGGCAGGCCCTGCTCGGCCGAGGCGCGGGCGATGAGCTCCCGCAGGCCCGCGTCACAGTCGACCGGAGAGGTGCGCGCACCGGGGACGACCGTGACGCGGGTGCCGGTCGCGCCGGCCACTTCGGCGGCGACCTCGGCCAGCCGCGCCAGTGCCGCGTCCAGCGCCCCGGCCGAGGTGTCGCGGAACTCCACCCCCAGCCGGACCCTGCCGGGGACGACGTTCCACATGCCGGGCTCGACGGCGCATGTCCCGGTGGTGGCGCGCAGCACCAGCCGCTCGTCGGCGGCGATGGCCCGCACGGCCAGTACCAGCCGGGCGGCGCCGTCCAGCGCGTCCGCCCGGTGCTCCATGGGCGTGGTGCCCGCGTGCCCGGCCACGCCGTCGACCGTGACCGAGACGTTCACCCGCCCGGTGATCGTCTCCACCACCCCGATCGGTACGTCCAGGCGTTCCAGCACCGCTCCCTGCTCGATGTGCAGCTCCAGGTAGGCGGCGATGTCGCGGGGTGGCCAGGCCGCCTCGGCCAGCCGCTCGGCGTCGCCCCCGACCGCGGCCAGCAGGTCGGCGACCGGGATGCCGCGATCGTCCAGGGCGCGCGCCGCGCCGGGCGGCAGCACCCCGGCGAAGCCGTGCGAGCCCAGCATGCCCATCGTCCCGTGGGCGCCCTCCTCGTCGCAGAAGGCCACCACCGCGAGCGGGTGGTTCAGCCGCACGCCCTCCTCGTGCAGGGTCCTGGCCACCTCGATGCCGGCCAGCACCCCGTAGGCCCCGTCGTAGGCGCCGCCGTCCGGCACCGTGTCGATGTGCGAGCCCAGGACCAGCGCGGGCGCCCCCGGCGCGGCGCCGGGGCGGCGGCCGATCAGGTTGCCGGCGGCGTCGATCCGTACGGCCAGCGCGGCCTCCTCCATGAGCCGCGCGACGTAGGCGCGGCCCTCCACATCCGCGGGGGTGAACGCCAGCCGGGTCACCCCGCCGCCGGGCACCGCGCCGATGGCGCCGAGCCCGGCCACCTGCTCCACCAGACGCCCGGCGTTGACACGGGGCCGGGTCCCCTGCAGGACGGTCATGGCGTACGCAGGGATTTAGGGCGCATGTCTGTCCAGACCCGCTCGATGTGCGCCAGGCAGTCGTCCCGGCCGCCGAGGGTTCCGGTGGCGGTCCACCCGGCGGGCAGGGCCCGGTCGTGCGGCCAGATGGAGTACTGCTCCTCGTGGTTGACCACCACTACGTAGGTGCTCACGTCAGACCTCCAGGTCACCGATCGTGGTCGAGTCGTCCCGCACGGCGCTCGTCCGGGAGGAGCGCGCCGCCCGCGCGGTACGCGGTGTCATCTCGTAAGGGGAAGGCCGGGGCCGGACACCAGGGCGGTGATCGACCGCTCCAGCTCGCCGGCCATCGCGGCGACCGTCTCCGGAAGGAACAGTGCCGTGTCGTACTCCAGGACCGCTCGCGCGTGGCCGCCCAGGTCGGTGACCTCCAGGGCCAGGTCGAACTGCGAGGTGCCCAGCGGCATGACCAGCCGGTCGGCCGTCACCCCGGGCAGCCGGTCGTCGGCCGACTCCAGCAGGCGCCGGTCGTGCAGGGTGAACAGCACGTCGAACGGGGTCCTGCGGTCCCTGCCCAGCTCCGCGGTCAGCTTCGACAGCGGCAGTTCCTGGTGCTCGTAGGCGCCCAGCAGGCTCTGCCGGACCCGGCCGACGACCTCGGTGAAGGTGTGCGCCTCGGCCAGCGGGGTGCGGACCGCCACCGTGTTGACGAAGTGACCGATCAGGTCGGCGACCTCGCTCCTGGAGCGGCCGGACACCACCGAGCCGACCGTCACGTCCCAGACGCCGGTGCGGCGGGCCAGCCAGACCTTGAAGGCGGCCAGGTAGACCATGTGCGGTGTGGTGTCGGTGGCGCGGCACAGCCCGCGTACGTCGACGGGCAGTTCGAAGGCGTGCTGGGCGCCCTGGAACAGCGGCCGTCTGGGGCGGGGCAGGTCGGTGCGGAGCGCGGTGCGCGGTGCGCCCGCCAGTTGCCTTCGCCAGTAGTCCACCAGGCCGGACAACCGCTCACCGGTCAGCGACTCGCGTTCCCAGACGGCGAAGTCGACGTAATGGGTGCCGGGCGGCGCCGGTTCGGCCGAGCCCTCGACCCGGTTGCGGTAGAGGGCGCACAGCTCCCGCCAGAAGATCGCGGTCGACCAGCCGTCGAAGACGATGTGGTGCGCCAGGACGAGCAGCACGTGCTCGGTGGGGGAGACCCGGTACAGGACGGGCCGCAGCAGCGGGCCGCCGGCGAGGTCGAACGGTCTGCGGTACTCCTGGAGGATGAGCCCGGCGGCGTCGGCCGTCTCCACCACCGGCAGCGGCACCGGCGCCGGGTCCGCCACCCGCTGCACTGGCCCCTGCCTGGTCATCGTGAACGTGGTGCGCAGCGACTCGTGCCGGGCGACCACCCGCCCGATCGCCCACTCCAGCGCCTCGACGTCCAGGGGGCCACGGAGCCGGAACGCGTGCGGCGCGTTGTAGGCGAGGCTCGCCGGGGCCAGGTGGTTCAGCACCCACAGGCTCTCCTGGGCGTAGGAGAGCGGGTATCCGGCGCCGGGCGTCCTGGGCAGCGGGCGGGGCCCGGTCCCAGCGGGACCGGCCAGCCAGGCGGCCAGCTGGGCGGCGGTCAGGTGGTGGAAGACGTCGGAGATCGACACCTGCACGCCCAGCCGGTCCTGGATCCGCATCGCCACCTGGACCGCGGCCAGCGAGTGGCCGCCCAGGCCGAAGAAGTCGTCGTCCGGGCCGATCTCGCCGGGTTCCAGATCGAGCACCTCACTCCAGACGGCGGTGACGACATCCAGCAACTCGGCCGGAACCCGGCCGGTCGTGTCCGTGTTCCCGGCCGGGGCGCCCGCGCGCGGGGCCGGGCCGTGCGGGATCGCCGGGGGACTCACCGCCGCGGCGGCAGGGTCCCCGCTCCCTATTCCGGCATCGGGACGGGGCTCCCACGCAAAGGCCGCCACCGGACGGCCGGGGTCGCCGGCCGCGAAGTCCAGTACCCGTAGGTAGCCCTGGGCGAGCCAGGCGATCGTGTCCGCGTCGAACAGGTCGGTGTTGTAGCGCAGCAGGCCGGAGATCTCGCCGTCCGCGGCGACCAGCTCCAGCTCCACGTCGAAGCGGACGGTCCGCTGGTCGAGGGGGTACGTCGACAGGGTCAGCTCGCCCAACCGCAGCAGCATGCCCCGCTCGCCCGCCGAGGAGGCGCCCAGCGGCGACGCCGCCTCGGGGGACTCGGTCCGGACGATCTCCCCCCGGTGCGAGGCGCGCAGCGTGAACGCCACGTCGAACAGCGGGGAGCGGCTGGGGTCGCGGTGCGCGCCCAGCCGCTCCACCAGCAGCGGGAACGGGTAGTCCTGATTGTCCAGGGCGCCGAGCACCGCCCGCCGGGTGCGGTCGAGCAGCTGCGAGAACCCGGGGTTCCCCGACAGGTCGGCGCGGAGTACGACCGGGTTGACGAAGTAGCCGGCGACGTCGGAGAACTCTGGGCGGCTGCGCCCGGAGGTCCAGGTGCCGAGCAGGAAGTCCCGCTGGCCGGAGGCCTGGCCCAGCAGCACCTGGAAGGCGGCCAGCAGCGTCGTGTACAGGGTGGCCCCGCCGCCCGCGGCCAGCTCCCCGACCGCCGCCGACCGTTCGGCACCCAGTCGGAAGGCGTGCGAGGCGCCCCGGAAGGTCTGGTCGGCAGGGCGCGGCCGGTCGGCGGGCAGTGCGAGCACCGGCGGCGGGTCGGCCAGCAGACGCGTCCAGTAGGCCGCCATCCTGGCCCCCTCCGGCCGGGCCAGCATCGCCGCCTGCCAGGCCACGAAGTCGGCGTAGGTCGCGGCGGGTGGCGCGCAGGCGGGCTCGGAGCCGCCGCGCAGCGCCGTGTACGCCTGCCCCAGCTCCTCCAGCAGCGTGAACAGCGACCAGCCGTCGATCGCGATGTGATGGGTGACCCAGAGCAGCACGGGTGCCGCCGCCGGGCGCCGTACCAGCACGACCCGCAGCACCGGGCCGCGCTCCAGGTCGAACGGGCGGGCCGCCTCGGCGCCGAGCAGGGCCGCGAGGTCCTCCTCGGGCGCGAGGGCGACGACGCGGAAGTCCAGCTCCCCCTGCGGGGCGACCCGCTGCACCGGCGTGCCCTTGACGTGACCGTACGTGGTGCGGAAGATCGGGTGCCGCGCCACCAGCCAGGCGAACGCGCCGCGCAGCGCCTCCGGGTCGGCCTCGCCGTGCACCGTCCAGGCGAACGGCATGTTGTAGGCGACGCTGGCCTCCCCGCGCATCCGGTCCATGAACCACAGGGACTGCTGGCCGTAGGAGAGCGGAAAGGGCGCGGCGCCCGATTTCATCAGCTTGGCGAGCAGGGCGCGCTTGTCCGCCTGGGACAGCGGCGCTCGGGTCTCCATCGAAGTCCTCCAGTGGGGGGTCAGGTCGCCGGGACGGTCAGACGCTCGACGAGGGAGACGGCCTCCTCTGGGGAGGCGACGGAGTGGAACATCGACTGCCCGGCCAGGGAGATCAGCTCGAACCGCCGCAGGGTCTCGACCAGGCTGATGAAGCCGTCCCAGACGCCCTCGGCGTTCACGATGACCAGCGGTTTCTCGGACATGCCCAGGTAGGTGGCGGAGATCACCTCAAGGATCTCGTCCAGCGTCCCGTAGCCTCCGGGCAGCGCGATGAAGGCGTCCGCGCCGCGCAGCATGTGCTCCTTGCGCCGGTGCAGGCTGTCGGTCAGGTGCGTCTCCTGCGCCGGCGCGGCGATCGCCCGCTCCCGCTCGTACAGGAACCGGGGGATGATCCCGCGGATGGTCGCGCCGGTCTCCGAGGCGGCCCACGCCACCTCGCCCATCAGGCCGGAGCCGCCACCGCCGTAGATCAGGCGGTGGCCCCGCTGCCCGATGAGCCTGCCGGTCGCCCTGGCCATGTCGACGATGATCTGTGAGTTGCTCCGTCCCGCGCCGCAGAAGACGCAGATCTCCAGTGGTTTGCCGCCCCCGCGCACACCCGCGCCGGGTTGGAGGATCGTCGAGGTCATCGCTGTCTCCCTAGGAGGACCGGTAGCGCGTGATCGCCGGCAGGTGCCGTTCGCGGAGTTCGTGGTCGCGCACGCCGAGACCCTCGGCGGGGGCGAGGCAGAGCACGCCGATCTTGCCCTGGTGGGTGTTGCGGCGGACGTCGTGCACGGCCTCGGCGCTCTGCTCCAGGGCGTAGGTGCGCGACAGGGTCGGATGGACGCGTCCCTGGGCGACGAGCCGGTTGGCCTGCCAGGCCTCGTGGTAGTTGGCGAAGTGCGTGCCGACGACGCGCTTGAGGCTCATCCACAGGTACCGGTTGTCGAAGGAGTGCATGAACCCGGTGGTGGAGGCGCAGGTCACGACCGTCCCGCCGCGCCGGCAGACGTAGACGCTCGCGCCGAAGGTCTCCCTGCCGGGGTGCTCGAACACGATGTCGGGGTCGTTGCCGCCGGTCAGCTCGCGGATACGGCTGCCGAAGCGCCGCCATTCGGCGACGTCGGGGGTGTGCTCGTCGAGCCAGAAGGAGAAACCCTCCGCGGACCGGTCGATGATCAGGGAGGCGCCCGCCTTCCTGGCCAGCTCCGCCTTCTCGGGGGAGGAGACGACGCAGATCGGGGTGGCGCCGCCGTTCAGCGCGTACTGGGTGGCGTAGGAGCCGAGCCCGCCGGAGGCGCCCCAGATCAGCACGGTGTCGCCCTGCTTCATGGCCGCGCCGTTGCGCGAGACCAGCTGCCGGTAGGCGGTGGAGTTGACCAGGCCGGAGCAGGCGGCCTCCTCCCAGGTCAGGTGGGCGGGCATCGGCATCAGCTGGTTGGCCTTGACCAGCGCCAGCTCCGCTAGGCCACCGAAGTTGGTCTCGAATCCCCAGATCCGCTGCTGCGGGTCGAGCATGGTGTCGTCGTGCCCCTCGGGGTCCTCCAGCTCCACCGACAGGCAGTGCGCGACGACGCGGTCACCGGGCTTCCACTTGGTGACGCCGGGGCCCACCCGCAGTACGACGCCGCTGACGTCCGAGCCGAGCACGTGGTAGGGGAGGTCGTGGCGGCGGGCCAGCTCGCTGCGGCGGCCGTAGCGGCGCAGGAACCCGAAGGTGGGCACCGGTTCGAAGATCGCTGACCAGACGGTGTTGTAGTTGACCGAGCTGGCCATCACCGCCAGCAGTGCCTCGCCGGGACCGACCTCGGGGGTGGCGACCTCCTCGACGTGCAGTGATTTGCGCGGGTCCTTGTCCTCGCTGCGCATCCCGGCGAACATGTCGACCTCGTCGGCGTGCACGGTGACGCCCCAGTAGGACTCCGGTACGGCCAGCGCTTCGAAGTGGCCGGGGTCGCGCTCGCCGGACAGGATCGCGTCTCGGATCGCGGTGGTCATCGCGCTGCCTCCAGGGCGAGTCGGTCGAGCTTGCCGTTGGGGTTCAGGGGGAGGAGGGGAACGGTGCGGAACCGGGCGGGGACCATGTGCGCGGGCAGCCGCTCGCCGCACAGGGAGCGCAGCTCGCGGGGGGAGAGCGGGGTGCCGACCAGGTAGGCGACGATCAGCGGCTCGCCGCCGGGCGGGGTCCGCACGATCACGGCCGCGTCGCTCACGCCGGGCGTGCGCCGCAGCACGGCCTCGATCTCGCCCAGCTCGACGCGGAAGCCGCGGATCTTGACCTGGGAGTCGATACGGCCCAGATACTCGAAGGACCCCGACTCCAGCTGCCGTACCAGGTCGCCGGTGCGGTACCAGCGCCGCCGGCCGTCGCCCAGGTCGGCCACCGGGAACTTCTCGGCGTTGAGCGCCGGGCGGCCGACGTAGCCGGTGGCCAGGGCGGTGCCGCCCACCCACAGCTCGCCCTCGGCACCGGTGGGCACCGCGTGGCCGTCCGTGCCGACGACGGCGGTGCGGACGTGGCGCAGCGCCCGGCCGATGTTCGTGGGCCCCGAGGTGTCCTCCACCATCGCGCGGTCCACGACCGTGCAGGTGGAGAAGACCGTCGTCTCGGTGGGACCGTAGATGTTGACGATCTGTTCACGCCCGCCGGTCAGGTCCATCCAGGCGCGGATGGTGTCGCGGTCGATGGCCTCGCCGCCGAAGATCAGGTAGCGCAGCGCGAGCGGCCGGGGGCTCTGCTCCATGGCCCAGGCCAGATACCTGAACATGCTGGGCACCTGGCAGAGTACGGTCACCCGCTCGGCGTCCAGTGTCGTCAGCAGCAGCCGTGGGTCGCGCCCGGCGGCGACCGGGACGGCGACCACGCGCCCGCCGTGCAGCAGCGCCCCCCACATCTCCCAGACCGAGAAGTCGAAGCAGTGGCTGTGAAACCAGCTCCACACGTCGCCGGATCCGAAGGAGAACCGCTCGCGGGCGGAGCGGAACAGCTCCAGCACCGCGCCCTCGGGGGTGGCGACGCCCTTGGGGGTCCCGGTCGAGCCGGAGGTGTAGATGATGTGGGTGGGGATCTCAGCGGAGCGCTCGACGGGCGGCAGCACGTCTCCGGTCGCCCCGGTGACCTCGACCCTCGGCACCCCGGCGAACGGCCATGGCCCGTCCGGGTCGGCGCAGATCGCACGCAGCTCGCTGTCGCCGGCCATGAACCGCACCCGCTCGGCGGGGTAGTCGGGGTCGAGGGGGACGTAGGTGCAGCCGTGGCCGATCACCGCCACGATGGCGGCGACGACCCGCCAGGAGCGCCGCATGAAGATGCCGACCCGGTCGCCGGGGACCAGCCCCAGCTCGTCGAGCGAGCGGCGGATCTCGGAGGCGGCGCCCGCCAGTTCCGCGTAGCTCACGGATCGGTGTTCGTCGGTGACGGCGAGCGCGTCGGGCCGCCGCCGCACGTGCTCGTAGAAGGCCGAGGCCAGGGAGCCGAATTCTTCGTCCACAGATCAGGACGATCTCCAATAGCACGACATATGGGTATTCGTCGGCGGGCTAGGCTTCCCCCGGCGACCCGGCCGGGAGGCTAGGTGCCGTCCGCGTCCCGCGACGGAAGACGCCGGAGCCGCGCCTGGCGATGCTTCTCGGCATGAACGGTGTCGTTTTCGTCTTTCCCGGCCAGGGTGCCCAGTGGCGTGGCATGGGAAGTGCCCTGCTGGAGCAGGAACCGGTCTTCGCCGCGGCGATCCGGGAGTGCGAGCTCGCGCTCGAACCGTACACGGACCGATCCGTCACCGACGTGCTGGCGGGCAGGGCCGACGCCGACCGGATCGACGTGGTCCAGCCCGCTCTCTTCGCCCTCCAGATCGGGCTGGCCAGGCTCTGGGCGGCCAACGGCGTCGTACCCGCCGCGGTGGTCGGGCACAGCCTGGGCGAGCTCGCCGCCGCCCACGTGGCGGGCGCCCTGACCCTGGCGGAGGCGGCCAGGATCGTCGGCGTCCGCAGCCGGCTCTACCGCAGGCTCAGCGGGGCGGGCGCCATGGCGCTGGTCGGCCTCGGCTGGGAGGAGACCGCCGCCCTGGTCGCCGAGCAGAACGGCCACCGTAGGGCCGCACCCCAGATCCCCGGCGTTCCCGGCGACGGTGGAACCGGCGCCGGCCGGATCTGCCTGGCCGCCACCAACGCGCCCGGCTCGACGGTGGTGGCGGGCGACCACGACGCGGTCCACGCGCTCGTCGAGCAGCTCCGCTGGGAGGACGTCTTCTGCCGCCTGGTCGGCGCCGACGTCGCCGGCCACAGCCACCACGTCGACCCCCTCCTGCCGGACCTGCGCGAGGAACTGGCCGCCCTGGTGCCGAACCGCGCGGGGATCCCGCTCTGGTCGACCGTCACCGGCCGCCCCGGCGCGGTGCTCGACGCCGACTACTGGTGCCGCAACCTGCGCGAGCCCGTCCTGTTCTGGCCGGTGATCCGGCAACTCCTGGACGCGGGCTATGACACGTTCGTCGAGCTCAGCCCGCACCCCACCCTGCTGTCCGGACTGCGCGACATCGACGCCCGGCTGCTGGCGTCCGTGCACAAGGAGGACGACGCCGCCTTCGCGGGCTCGCTCGCCCGCCTGCGCGAGGTGGAGCTCACCGCGGACGGCCCTCTGGGCGACCACCGGGTCGAGGGCCGGCCGGTCTTCCCCGGCGCCGGATACCTGGCGGCCGCCCTGGAACACTCCGGTGCGCTGGCCGGGGTGGAGTTCCACGCCCCGCTGCTCCTGGACGCGCCGCGCCGCCTGGCCACCCGGCTCGACGGTGACGCGATCGACCTCACCGTCGAGGGGCGGACCCACGCCTCGGCCTCCCGCGCGACCCCGCAGACCGTGGCGCACCTGGAGCTGTCGCCGCTCAGGTCCAGGTGCGCCACCCGGATCGGAGCGGAGGAGCTGTATTCGGGCTTCACCGCCAGGGGCATGCGGTACGGTCCGGCCTTCCAGCGGATCGAGGAGGTCTTCACCGCCCCCGGAGAGTCCCTCGCCCGCCTGCGCGCCGCCTCCCCCCTCTCGCCGGCCCGCGACGGCGAGCCCGCCTCCGGCCCCTGGCCGTACCGCCTCGACGTGGCGCTGCTGGACGCCTGCCTGCAGGCGGCGGCGCCCGTCCTCGCCGAAGGCGACGACCTCTACCTGCCCCGGGCGGTGGCCCGGGTGTCGGTGCTCGGCGAGGTCGGCGCGGCCCGCTGGGCGCACGCCAGGGTCGCGTCCGCGACGGGCACCGGCGACGGGGCCGGCGATGGGGCCGGCGCGCACCCGGAGGCGGACGCCGCTCCGTACGAGAACGCCGGAACGGGTGACGGGGCGGAGGTGACGCTCGACATCGACGCCTGCGACGAGGACGGCCGGGTGGTACTGGCACTGCGCGGGGTACGGCTGCACGGGATCGCGCGCGGCGCCGGGGCCGGCGGCTGGACGTACAGCACGCGCTGGGTGCCGGTGGAGACGGGCGCGGACGAGCCGTTCGACGGCGTGGTCCACCGGGTCGAACCGGGACGGCCCGCCGAGGAGGCACTGCGGTCGCTGCTGGAACTGACCCGGGAGCTGATCGCCCAGCCGGAGCCGGACCGGCTGTGGGTGGTGACCAGGAACGCCCAGCCGGTCGAGCCGGGCGACCCGGTGGACCCCGACGCCGCCGCCGTGTGGGGGATGGCGCGCACGATCAGGCACGAACACCCCGAGTTGCGCTGCACCCTGATCGATCTGGACGGCGAGCACGAGCCGTCCTGCTGGACCCCGGGCGACGCCGGCGCCGAGCGGCCCACCTGGAGGCTCGCGGGTGAGAACGAGGTCGCGTTGCGAGGTGGCAGGCCGTTCGCGCCGCGCCTCACCCCGCGACCGGCCGGGCCGCGCGGCCCGCACCGGCTCGTCCAGCGCGCCCGGCAGGACCTGGCCACCCTCTGCCTGGCCGAGGACGTTCCCCGGGCGCCGGGGGCGGGAGAGGTACGGATCCGGGTACACGCCGCCGGGCTCAACTTCAACGACGTGCTGCGCGGGATCGGCATGCTGGGCGAGCAGCCGGAGCCACTCGGCTACGGCCTGGAGTGCGCGGGCGAGGTGACCGCCGTCGGCGGTGGCGTCACGGGCCTGGCCGTAGGCAGCCGGGTGGTGGCCCTGGTCGCCGAGATCGGCGCGATGGCCTCGCACGTCACCGTGGACGCCCGGCTGGCCGTGCCCATCCCCGGCGATCTGGACTTCACCGCGGCGGCGACGCTCCCCGCGGCGTACGTCACCGTGGTCTACGGCATGGAGCGGCTGGCCCGGCTGGAGGCGAGGGAACGGGTGCTGATCCACGCCGCGGCCGGAGGCGTCGGCCAGGCGGCGGTGCGGCTGGCCCGGCGGGCGGGCGCGGAGGTCCTCGCCACCGCGGGCTCGCCCGGCAAGCGGGCCTGGCTCAGGGAACAGGGCATCCGGCACGTCTTCGACTCGCGCTCGCTGGACTTCGCCGACCAGGTCCTGGAGGCCACCGGCGGCGCCGGGGTCGACATGGTGGTCAACTGCCTGGCCGGACAGGCCGTCGACGAGGGGCTGCGGATCCTGGCGCCCTTCGGCCGGTTCGTCGAACTCGGCAAGCGCGACATCGCGGAGAACCGGCCGCTGCCGCTCGCCCCCTTCGCCAAGAGCCTGTCCTTTCACGCGGTGGAGGCGTTCTCGCTGGCCGGACGGCGCCCGGCACTGGTCGGCGCGATGTTGCGCGAGGTGGTGGACGCGGTCGCGGCGGGCGATCTCGGCCCGCTGCCGGTGACGGCCTTCCCGGCGGTGGAGGCCGAGGCGGCGTTCCGGCACATGGCCTCGGCCAGGCACATCGGCAAGGTGGTGCTCACCTTCGACCGGCCCCGGCTGCGCGCCGACGGCACCTACCTGGTCACCGGCGGTCTGGGCGGTCTCGGCCTGGCCGCGGCCGAGGGGCTCGTACGGCAGGGAGCCAGGCATCTCGCCCTGCTGGGCAGGAGCGAGCCCGGGCAGGCCGCGCGGGAGCGGATCGCCGCGCTTCGCGAGGAGGGCGTGCGGGTCGTGGTGCTGGCCGCCGACGTCGCCGACGCGGGCGCGCTGGAGCGGGCGCTCGACGGGCTCCGCGCCCAGGCGCCGCCCATCCGCGGTGTCCTGCACGCCGCCGGGGTGCTGCGCGACCGCACGATCGCCGCCGTCGACCTCGACGAGGTAGCCGAGGTGCTGCGCCCCAAGGTGGCCGGCACCCGCAACCTGCACCGGCTGACCTGTGGCGACCCGGTGGAGCTGTTCGTGCTGTTCTCCTCGGCGGCCGGGCTGCTCGGCTCCGGCGGCCAGGCCGGTTACGCGGCGGCCAACGCCTTCCTGGACGGTTTCGCGCACTGGAGGAGGAACCGGGGCCTGCCCGCCACCAGCGTCGACTGGGGCGTCTGGTCACAGATCGGGCTCGCCGCCCGGCCGGACCGGGCGGGCAGGCTGGCCGACCGGGGCATGGGCTCCATCGACACCGCGTCGGGCCTGCGGATCCTCGCCGAGCTGCTCGCCGAGCTGCCGGCCCAGGTGGCGGTCGTCCCGCTGGACGCGCCCGCCTGGTTCGCGAACAACCCCGGACACGAGCACTGGTCGATCTTCGCCGGGCTGGCGGCCGGCCACGCCGGGGCCGGCCGGCTGAGCATCACGACCCCCCAGGAGCTGGAGCGGGCGCTCGTCGAGTGGGTGGCGGGGGTGCTGCGCATCTCACCGGCCGCGATCGACCCGAAGGCGTCGCTGACCCGGCTGGGACTGGACTCGCTGATGGCCGTCGAACTGCGCAACCTCCTGGAGGCCCGGCTCGGGGTGCGCCTGCCGGCCCCGGCCTTCCTCGACGGTCCCACCGTCACCGAGCTGGCCGGGCGGGTGAGCGCCCATCTGGACGACCGGCCGGCCGGCGAGACCGATACCCGTGACCCGATGGCGGCGCGGCTGGACGCCCTGTCCGACGCCCAGGTGGACGCCCTGCTGGACGAGCTTCTCAACGACCACATCGGAGGTATGGCATGACATTTCATGATTCGGTGCTGGCGTCGCTGCTGAGCACCGCCGACGAGCACAGTGAGCGCCCGGCGCTGACCTTCCTGGGCAGGGACGAGCGCACCCGGTGGACCTTCGCCGAGCTGGCCCTGCGTGCCCGCCAGGTCGCCACCCGCCTCACCGAGGCCGGCGCGTGCGGCGAGCGCGTGCTCCTGGTCTGCCCCTCCTCCGCCGAGTACGCGCCCGTCTTCTACGGCTGCATGCTGGCCGGGGCCCTGCCCGTGCCCGTCTACCTGCCCTCCCTCGCGCACTTCAGATCCGCCTGGTCGAAGATCGCCTCCATCGCCCGCGACTCCGGCGCCGCCTACGCGATCGCCCCCGAGCCGCTCCCCGACGCGGACGCACTGGCGACCCTGCCCGGCTTCCGCGGCTGGCTGCACTTCGCCGACCTGTTCCTCGGCGACGCCGCCGACCACTGGAGGCTGCCCGCACCCGGCGACCTGGCGTTCCTGCAGTACACCTCGGGATCGACCGGCGACCCCAAGGGCGTCATGGTCACCCACGGCGGCCTGACGCACAACGCCCGCGCGGTGGCCGCCGCCGTCGGGGCCACCCACGAGACGACCACGGTCTCCTGGCTGCCGCTCTACCACGACATGGGGATCATCGGATCGCTGCTGTCGCCGCTGCTGTGGGGCGCGCACGTGGTGAAGATGTCGCCGCAGGCGTTCGCCGCCCGGCCGTTCGCCTGGCTGCGGGCCATCTCCGAGCACGGCGGGCAGCTCTGCTACGCGCCCAACTTCGCCTACGAGCTGTGCGCCCGCAAGGTCACCGACGCCGAGATCGCCACCCTGGACCTGAGCGGCTGGCGGGTGGCGATCAACGGTGCCGAGCCGCTCAGGCGGGACACCCTGCGCCGCTTCGCCGAGCGGTTCGCCCCCGCCGGATTCGACGCCGCGAGCCTGCACGTCGGGTACGGCATGGCCGAGGCCACCCTGGTCGTCTCCACCGGGCCGCTGTCGGTCGCCGACCCCGGCGTACGGGTGGGGGAGCGCCACTACGTGCGCTGCGGCACCCCGCTGGACGACACGGTCGTCCAGATCGCCGACCCCGACACCGGGCTGGCGCGGGAGCCCGGCGAGGTGGGCGAGGTGTGGGTGTCGGGACCCTCGGTGGCGGCCGGCTACTGGCAGCGCCCCGACGCCACCGCCGAGACCTTCCACGCCCGGCTGCCGGGACGCCAGGAGAACTTCCTGCGTACCGGAGACCTCGGCGTGCTGGACGGCGACGGCGTGGTGATCGTCGGCCGGCACAAGGACCTGATCGTGCTCAACGGGGTCAACCACTATCCCCAGGACGTCGAGTACACCGTCGAGCGGGTCAGCCCCGCCGTGCGGGGCGGCTGCGGCGCAGCCTTCGCCATCGAGCCCACCGGTGACGTGCCGCAGGCCGAGGCCGCGGTGGTGGTCGCCGAGGTCACGGCCGCGACCGCGGGGGATCTCGGCGAGCTGATCACCGAGATCCGCCTCGCGGTGGCCAGGGAGCACGACGTGCTGCTCGACGGGGTGTTCCTGGTCGAGCCGCGCAGCGTTCCCAAGACCACCAGTGGAAAGATCCGGCGCCGCGAGTGCCGCGCCATGCTGGCGGAGGGCCGCTTCACCGTGCTGGCCGGATGGACCTCGCCCGCCCTCGCGGACGCCGATCCGGTGGCGGCCGGGCGATGAACGTCCTGGACCTGCTGACCTCCCTGGTCGCCGAACGCGCCGGCCTGGCCGATGTCGACGCCGACCGGCTGTTCATCGACTACGGCATCGGCTCGGCCGACGCGGTCGCCCTCGCCGCCGAACTGGAGGCCCGGCTGGGCACCCCGTTGCCGAACACGGTCTTCTACGACCACCCCACCCCGCGCGCCCTGGCCGAACATCTGGCGAGAGCCGTAGCACAACCGGATCGCAGGACCCCCGGCCACGGCACCTCCCGCGCCCGGGGCGGGCATGAGGCCCCCGCCCACTCCGCCGAACCGGTGGCGATCGTCGGCATCGGCTGCCGCCTGCCGGGGGCCGACGGCCCCGGACGGCTCTGGCGGCTGCTGGCGGACGGCGTCGACGCGGTCGGCACGGTGCCGGGCGAGCGGGCCGCGCACCACCCGGGCTGGCGCGAGCCAGGGGTGGGCGAGGGCGGGTTCCTGCCGGACGTGGAGGGCTTCGACCCGGCGTTCTTCACGGTCAACGCCCGCGAGGCGGAGGCGATGGACCCGCAGCAGCGGCTGCTGCTGGAGGTCGCGCACGAGTCCCTGCAGGACGCCGGGCTCCGCCTCGCCGATCTGGCCGGGAGCCAGACGGGCGTGTTCGCGGGCATCAGCAGCGGGGACTTCCTGGTCAGCAGCTTCAGCCCGGGACTCGCCGCGGCCGAGCCCGGCCTCTACACCCCGACCGGTGTGGCGCACAGCGTGGCCGCCAACCGCATCTCCTACGTCTTCGATCTGCACGGCCCCTCGATGTCCGTCGACACCGCCTGCTCGTCGTCGCTGGTCGCCGTCCACCAGGCGGTGACCGCACTGCGGACGGGGCAGTGCGACATCGCCCTCGCCGGCGGGGTCAACGCCATCCTCTCGCCGGACATCGGCCTGTGCTTCCGTACGGCGGGCGTGCTGGCCCCCGACGGCCGGTGCAAGTCCTTCGGCGCCGGGGCCGACGGCATGGGCCGCTCCGAGGGCGCCGTCATGGTGACGCTCCGGCGCCTGGGCGACGCGCTCGCCGCCGGGGACCGGATCTACGCCCTCATCCTCGGTGGCGCGGTCAACAGCGACGGGCGTACCAACGGTCTGATGTCGCCGAGCGCCCCCGCGCAGGTACGGCTGCTGCGCGCGGCATGCCGCGCCGCGGGGGTCGACCCCGGTGACGTCGGCTACGTCGAGGCGCACGGCTCGGGCACCCGGCTGGGCGACCTGATGGAGCTGCGCGCCCTGTCGGAGGTGCTGGGCACGGCGCCGCGCCGCGCCGCGCTGCGGATCGGCTCGGTCAAGAGCAACCTGGGGCACCTGGAGGCGGCGGCCGGTGCGGCCGGCCTGGCCAAGCTGGCCCTCGCGCTCTTCCACGGCACGCTGCCTGCCAGCCTGCACGCCACCGAGCTCGCCGAGGACTTCGACTGGTCCGGCGGCGGCCTGCGCGTGCAGCGGAGCCTGGAACCCTGGACCGGCCGCCTGGCCGGCGTCAGCTCCTTCGGTTTCGGCGGCACCAACGCCCATCTGATCCTCCAGGCACCGCCCGAGCGGCGGCGCACACCCGTCACGCGTGGAGGCGTTCCCGCCCGGCGGCAGGCCTGGGAGGACTGCGAGGGGGGACCGCCCGCCGAGACGTGGTCGTATCCACCGGCAACGGTTTCGCGCACCCGCCACTACCTGCCGCTCTCGGCGCACACGCACGCCGGGCTGCGGGAGCTGGTCGTGCGCTGGCGGACCGCGCTGGACGATCCGGAACTGGACCTGGCGGCGGCCTGCCACACGGCCGGGGAACGGCGCGACCACCACGCCTACCGGGTCGGGGTGACCGGCGCCGACGCCGCCGAGCTGAGCCGGGAGCTCGACAGGGCACTGACCGATCTGGCCGCCGCGACACCCGGCGGCGCGGCACCCGGCGGCCTGGCCCTGGTCTTCGCCGACGAGCCGGGCGCCGGGACGGCCGCCGCGCACGCCGGCCTCGCCGCCGAACTGCGCCGGGCGGGCGTCCGTCCCGACCTGGTGATCGGCCACGGCGCGGGGGAGGTCGCCGCCGCCCGCCACCGCGGCGTGCTGTCGCCCACCGCCGCGGACGCCGTCGCCGGGCACCGTGCCAGACTGCTGGCCAGGTCGGCGCCGGTGCACGCGCTACGGGTGCGGCTGGCGCGCAGGCTGGCGGAGGCGCTGTGCGCGCGGATCGGTCCCGCGCTCGCGGTGGCCACCGTGGAGGACGCGCAGACCTGTGTCATCGTCGGTCCCCGGGCCGCGCTGGCCACCCTGGCCGCCACCCTCAGCGCGGGAGACGTGCTCTGCGGCGACCTCGGCCCCGCCACCGCCGACCACAGCGCGCTGGCCGCGCCACTCGCCGCCGAGCTGGAACTCGCCCTGCAGGGGCTGCCCGTCAACACCGGTGAGACGGCGGCGCTGTCGACGCTCACCGGCGGGCCGGTCGACGGCCGCGCGCAGGGCGCCCGGCACTGGGCGCGCCACCTGGCCACCCCGAGCCTGCTCGGCGACGCGCTCGCCCTCGCACTGGACCGGGGAGTACGCACCTTCGTGGAGATCGGTGCCGCCGAACTCGGCCCCCGGCTGCGCGGCGCCTCGGGGGGCAGGCAGGCTCGCGTGGTGCGTCACGCGAGCGCGAGCGACCTGCCCGGCGTGCTGATCCGCCTCTACGAGCTCGGCCACGACCTCGACTGGGCCAAGCTCAACCCACCGGGGGCCGTGGCGTCCATCCCACTGCTCCCCTGGTCCCGCGAACGGCCCGCGCACCTGCCCGCGTCCGGCCACGCCGGCACCGTCCCGCAGGAGGTGGTCGCGTGAACACCGTCCTGCACGAGGTGGCCCGGCAGGTGAGACACGCGCCCGGCGCGGTCGCCGTCCTCGACCCGGCCTCCGAGCTCAGCTACGGGCGACTGGCCGCCCGTGCCAACGCGGTGGCCGACGCCCTGCGGGAGAGAGGGGCACGCCCCGGTGACGTGGTCGGTGTCGCGCTGCCCCGCTCGGCCGACTACGTGGCGGTGATCCTGGGCATCTGGCAGGCCGGCGCGGTCTTCCTGCCCCTCGATCCGGCCCTGCCGCCCGAGCGGCTGCGCTTCCAGCAGCGCCAGGCGGGCATGAGCCTGCTCCTCGACTCCATACCGGGCGTCGAGGGCGCCGAGGGCGCCGAGGGCACGGCCGAGTTGCGGACGGGTGACGCCGAGCCGGAGCGGTGCGCGTACGTGATGTTCACCTCCGGTTCCACCGGGCGGCCCAAGGCGGTGCTGGTCTCGCACGCCTCACTGCACAACTGCGTGCGCGCCGTCGCCGAACTGCTCGGCCCCGGCCCCGCCGACCGGTACGCCGCCAACCAGACCTTCTCCTTCGACATCGCGCTGCTGGAGATGTTCGTCCCGCTCAGCCACGGCGGCGCGACCCTGGTGACCTCCGAGGCGCTCCAGGCCGCCCCGGAACGGCTGGTGGGCTGGCTGGAGAGGCACCGCGCCACCGTCGTGCACGCCACCCCCACCGCCTGGCGCTTTCTGCTGCCGTACCTGACGCCGGGGCGCGAGGAACTGCAGGCCGTCTGCGGCGGCGAGGTGCTGACCGCCCGGCTGGCCGCCGAGCTGGCCGGGCGCGCCGGGCGCGTCTGGAACTTCTACGGCCCCACCGAGGTCACCGTGTGGTGCACCGCCGGGCTCGTCACCGCCCAAGAGCCGGACCCGCTGCCGGTGGGCAGGCCGCTGGCCGGTTACCACGTCGTCCTGCTCGACGACGCCGGTGAACGGGTACCGGACGGCGAGCAGGGCGAGATCCACGTCGGCGGGCTCGGCGTGGCCCTCGGTTACGGCGGCGCCCCCGAGCTGACCGCCGAACGGTTCGTCGACCACCCCGAGCACGGCAGGCTCTACCGGACCGGCGACCTGGGCCGGCTGCGCCCCGACGGCCGGCTCTGGTTCACCGGGCGCCGTGACCGGCAGGTCCAGCTGCGCGGCTACCGGATCGAACTGGGTGAGATCGAGTGCGTGGCCCAGGAGCACCCGCTGGTCGAGCTGGCCGCCGCGCACATCGTGGACGAGGGCCTGCTGCTGTTCGCCCAGGGGGATATCACCCCTCGGGCGCTGCGCAAGCACCTGGCCGCCCACCTGCCCGCCTACATGATCCCGTCCAGGATCGAGGTGCGCGGCGCCTTCCCGCTGACTCCCACCAAGAAGATCGACCGCGTCGCCCTGCTGGCGTCGGCGAACCGTTAGGAGAAGTCGTGGCCGGATTGCACGAGCTGGTCGAAGCCCAGGTGGAGCGGACCCCCCGCGCCGTGGCCGTCATCGATGCCGACGGCCACACCCTGACCTACCGCGAGCTGGACCGGCGCGCCAACCAGCTCGCCCACCACCTGCGCGAGCTGGGAGTGGTAGCCGACACCCCCGTGGCGGTGTGCGTGCACCGGGGACTGGACCTGGTCATCGCGCTGTGCGGCATCCTCAAGGCGGGCGGATCCTACCTGCCGATCGACCCCGACGCGCCGCCCGCCCGGGCGCGGCTCATGGTCGCCGAGGGCGCGGCGCCGGTGTCGGTGGGCGAGCAGGCACTCGCCCACCTGCTGCCCGGCGACCTCACCCGCGTCGTGCTGCTCGACCGCGACAGCGCGCTGCTCGACCGTCACCCGACGACCCCCGCCGGCTCCGGGGTAGGCCCGGGCAACCTGGTCTCCCTCTACTACACCTCCGGCTCGACGGGCACTCCCAAGGGGGTCGCCAGCACGCACGGGGGCTGGGTCAACCGGATGCGGTGGATGCAGGCCGAGCACCGCCTCGAACCAGGCGAGGCCGTGCTGCACAAGACCACGCTCAGCTTCGACGACTCGGCGGTGGAGGTGTTCTGGCCGCTGTCGACCGGCGGGGTGGTGGCGATCCTGCCGCCGGGCGAGCACCGGGACCCGGTGGCGCTGCTGGAGGCCACCTCGCGCTTCGGCGCCGCCGTCGTGCAGTTCGTGCCCAGCATGCTCGCGCTGTTCCTGGCGGCGCACCGCCGCGCCGGGCTGCCGCCGCTGCCACACCTGCGCCACGTGATCTCCAGCGGGGAGGCGCTGACCGCACCCCTGGCGCTCGCCTTCCACGAGCAGATCGGCGTGTACGGCTGCGGGCTGCACAACCAGTGGGGCGCCACCGAGGTGTCGATCGACTCCACCCTGTACACCTACGACCCGCACGACCCGCACGCGGGCCCGGTCGTCTCCATCGGAACACCCTTCACCGGCAACACCGTGCACGTGCTGGACGAGGCGGGAGAGCTCGTACCCGATGGTGCGGCGGGCGAGCTGTTCATCGGCGGGATCGGCCTGGCGCGCGGCTACCACCGCAGGCCCGCGCTGACCGCCGAGCGCTTCGTCCCCGACCCGTACGGCCCGCCGGGCTCGCGGCTGTACCGCACCGGCGACCTGGGGCGGCGCCGCCCCGACGGCGCCCTGGACTTCCTCGGCCGCACCGACCACCAGGTCAAGATCCGCGGGGTACGGGTCGAACTGGGCGAGATCGAGGCCACCCTGGACGCCCATCCCGGGGTCGAGCGCTCCGCCGTCACGGTCGCCGGGGAACGCCTGCTCGGCTACGTGGTGGCCTCCGGTGCCGCCCCCGACCCGGCGGAGCTGCGGGCCCATCTGGTCGACCGGCTCCCGCCCTACCTCATCCCCGCGCAGCTCGCGGTGATCGACCGGATGCCGCTGACCAGCAGCGGGAAGGTGGACCGGGCCGCGCTGCCGGAGATCACCCCGCCCGCCGAGCGGGCCGAGGGGAGGCCCCCGGTCACCGCCGTGCAGCAGGCGCTGGCCACCATCTGGGCCGACGTCCTGGACCTGGACACGGTCTGCCTGGACGACAACTTCTTCGAGCTGGGCGGCAACTCCCTGCTCGCCACCCAGGTCATGTTCCGCATCCAGGACGATCTGCGCATCGACTTCCCGCTCTACCTGCTCTTCTCCGCCGAGTCGCTGGAGGAGCTCGCCGAGGAGGTGGCCGAGACCCGCGCCGAGCAGCTTCCGCCGCTGCCGAGGGTGTCCCGCGAGGGGACACTGCCGCTCTCCTACGGCCAGGAACGCCTCTGGTTCCTGCACCGGCTGGCACCCGGCTCGACCGCGTACAACGTGCCGACCGCCTGCCGCCTGCACGGCCACCTCGATGTGGCGGCGTTCCGCCAGGCGTTCGACGAACTGGTCGCCCGGCACGAGATCCTGCGGACCCGGTACGTGGAGAGCCCCGAAGGCATCCCCGAGGTGCGCGTCGACGCTCACGGACCCCGGCTGAGGTTCGGCGTCGCGCCCGGCGAGACCCGCATCGCCCGCGAGAGCGCCGCCTCCGACGCCCTGCAGGCCGACTGGGAAACCCCCTTCGACCTCGCCGCCGCCGCGCCGGTGCGGGCCAGGCTGACCAGGTTGGACGCCTACGAGCACGTGTTCTCCCTGGTCATCCACCACGTCGGTTACGACGCCGCCTCCGAGCAGGTGCTCTGGCAGGAGCTGGCCACCCTGTACGAGGCCGCGCTGGCCGGGCGGCCCGCCGTGCTCCCCGAGCCGGCCGCGCAGTACGTGGACTACGCCGCCTGGCAGCGTGAGCACGCCGCGGGTGGCGAGCAGCTCGACTACTGGCGCGCCCAGCTGGCCGGGATCACCCCGGCCGAGCTGCCCATCGACCGGCCGCGCCCGCCCGTGCAGACCTACGCGGGCGCCAGGGTCTCCTTCATGATCGAAGAACGGGTCACCGAGGAGTTGCGCCGGCTCGGCCGCGAGGCGGGCACGACGCTCTTCGCCGCCCTGCTCGGAGCCTTCCAGGCCACGCTCTTCCAGGCGTGCGGCGGCGCCGACGTCGCGGTGGGCTCCCCGGTACCCGGCCGTACCCGCCCGGAGACCGAGCAGATGATCGGTTTCTTCGTCAACACGCTGGTGCTGCGCACCCCCTGCGGCGGCGACCCGACCTTCGCCGAACTGCTCGGCCGCGTCCGCGAGGTGGTCCACGGCGCCTACGCCCACCAGGACGTCCCGCTGGAGCGGCTGGTCCAGGCGCTGCGCCCGCCGCGCGCGCCCGGCCGCTCCCCCTTCTTCGACGTCATCTTCAACGGCGTCCCGCTCAGCGCGCTCACCGGCGCCGAGGGCGTACGCCTGCCACAGCTGACGGTGACCCCCATCGACCTGGCGACCCGTACCACGGTCGCCGACCTCGTCTGCTCGGTCGCGGAGACCCCGGACTCGATCATCGGCGAGGTCGCCTACAACACCGGCCTGTTCGACGGATCCACCGTCGAGAGTCTGGTGGATGCATGGCTGCATCTGCTGGGAGCGGCGGTGCGTGACCCGCACGCGCCGCTCTCGGCACTGTCACCAGCCTCCCATGTGTGAACGGAAGCCCGAGATGCTGCGCACGATGTTCAAATCCAAGATCCACCGAGCGACGGTCACCCACGCGAACCTGCACTACGTCGGCTCGGTGACGATCGACGAGAACCTGATGGACGCCGCCGACCTGCTGGACGGCGAGCAGGTGGCGATCGTCGACATCACCAACGGCGCCCGCCTGGAGACGTACGTCATCGCCGGGGAGCGCGGCAGCGGGGTGATCGGCATCAACGGAGCCGCCGCCCACCTGGTCGCGCCCGGGGACATGGTGATCCTGATCTCCTACGGCCAGTACTCGGGCGAAGAGCTGCCGGGCTACCGGCCCCGGGTCGTCCATGTGGACGGGGCCAACCGGATCGTCGACGTCGGCCACGACCCCGCCCGCCCGGTGCCGGGGGCAGAAGACCAGCTCGCACCCGCGGGTGCGGCGAGGAGGACACGATGAGCGCGCCCACGCACACCCCCGTCCACCAGGCGCTGGCCGACGACTGGACGCTGCTGCTCGGCCTGGACGGTGTCGGTTTCGACGACGACTTCTTCGAGGCCGGGGGCCACTCGCTGGTCGCCATCCAGCTCGTCGCCAGGATCCGGGCACGGCACGGCGTCGAGGTGCCGGTCGCGGACGTGTTCACCCACCCGACGGTGGGCGAGCTGGCGCAGGTCGTCATCGGCCTGCTGGAAGACGGAGCGTCACCCCTCCCACCGCACTCGCCGCTGGAGGTGGAAGGTGCCGGTCGTAGCGCCTGAGACATCCTCGTCCGGAGCTTCCCCCGCCGGGACGCCCCGGTCCGAAGAGCCGCCGGCCGAGGCGCCCCCGGCCGTGACCTCTCCCGCTGGGACGCCGCTGTCGTACGCCCAGGAACGGATGTGGCTCGGTCACCAGCTGGACCCCGCGGGGACGGAGTACAACGTCTGCCTGGCGCTGCGCCTGCGCGGCCCGCTGGACGTCCCGGCACTCGCCGGGGCGCTCGGCGACGTCGTCGCCCGCCACCAGGCGCTGCGCACCGTCTACCCGAACGTCGAAGGACGGCCGGTGGCCTCGGTGCTGCCACCGGCGCCGGTCGAGCTGCCGGTACACCCCGTGGCGTCGGAGGAGGAGGCCCGCAGGACGGCCGTCGCCGAGGCGCGGCGGCCGTTCGACCTGGCCGCCGGGCCGGTGCTGCGCGTCCAGCTCGCCCGGCTGGCCGCCGACGACCACGTCCTGGTACTCGCCGTGCACCACATCGCCTTCGACGAGTGGTCCATGGGCGTCTTCCTCGGCGAGCTCGACGCCCTCTACCGGGCACACCTCGCCGGGCTGCCCGACCCGCTGCCCCCGCTGCCCGCCGGGTACGACGAGGTGGTGGCCGCCGAGCGGGCCGTGGATCTGGCGCCCGCCCTGGCGCACTGGCGCGGCGCCCTGGCCGGCCTGCCCGCGCTCGACCTGCCCACCGACCGCGTCCCCGCCACGAAGACCGCCGCCGAGCCCGCCACGGAGGGGGCGACGCTGACCTTCACCGTGCCGGCCGCCACCGCCGCCGTGCTCGGCACCGTCGCCCGGCGCTGCCGGGCCACCCCGTACATGGCCGGGCTCGCCGCGTTCGCCGCGCTGCTGTCGCGCCACTGCGGCCAGGACGACATCGCGCTCGGCAGCACCGTCGCCAACCGCGCCGTGCCGCACTCCGAGCACCTCGTCGGCGCCTTCTTCAACACCGTCGTGATGCGCGCCGACCTGTCGGGCGACCCGAGCTTCACCGAGTTGCTCCGCCGGGTCCGCGCCTACTGCCTGGACGCCCTCACCCACCAGCACCTGCCGTACCCGATGCTCGCCCAGGGCCGCGCCCCGCTCTTCCGCGTCCTGTACGAGCTGCACGCCGGCCTGCCGGGGAGCACGGCCCTCGGCGACCTGGCCGTGGAGCCGTTCGAGTTCCCCGACACCGCGGCCAAGTACGACCTCGCGCTGTCCCTGATGCCGGCAGGCGGCCACCTGCTGGGGCACCTGACCTACCGCGTCGACCTGTTCGAGCCCGGCACCGCCCGGCGGCTCGCCGAGTCCTTCGTCCACCTGCTCGCCCAGGTCGCCGCCGCGCCCGACGTACCGCTCAGCGCCCTGGAGATCCTCCCGCCCGCCGAGCGCGAGACGCTGCTCGCGGCCTGCCGGGGGCCGGAACCACTGGGGTCGCCGGACGGTTGCGCGCACCAGCTCTTCGAGCGGCAGGCCCGGCGCACCCCCCAGGCCGTCGCGCTGACCTTCGGCGGGACCCGGCTGAGCTACCGGGAACTGAACGCCAGGGCCAACCGGATCGCGCACTGGCTGCGCGGCAGAGGCATCGGCCCGGAGAGCATCGTCGCCGTCCGCCTGCGACGCTCCGACTGGCTCGTCGCCGCCTTCCTCGGCATCTGGAAGGCCGGGGCCGCCTACCTGCCGCTCGACCCCCATCTGCCGTCCGCCCGGCTGGAGTACATGCTGGCCGACTCCGGTGCCCGGCTGGTGCTGGACGATGAGGCCGCCCTGGAAGCCGAGAGCGCCGGACATCCCTCCGGCGACCCGGACCCGACCGCCGCGTCCGGCAACCTGGCCTACCTCATCTACACCTCGGGCTCGACCGGGCGTCCCAAGGGCGTCATGGTCGGGCACCGGGGCCTGGTGAACTTCCTGCGCTGGTGCGTGTCGGCCTACGCCGTCGGCGGCGTGGGCGGGGCCCCGCTCTTCTCCTCGGTCGCCTACGACATGGTCGTGCCCAACATCTACACGCCGCTGGTGGTGGGCCAGTGCCTGCACATCGCCGCCGAGGACACCGCCCTCGACGAGCTGGGCACCGCGCTGTCGGCCCGGCCGTACGGGTTCGTCAAGCTCACCCCCGGACACCTGGAGGTCCTGGCCGGGCAGCTCTCCGCCGAGCAGGCCGCGGGACTGGCCGGGGTCCTGGTGGTGGGCGCCGACGCCTTCCCCAGCCGGGCGCTGGCGTTCTGGCAGGCGCTGGACCCGGCACCGGTGCTGCTCAACGAGTACGGCCCGACCGAGGCGTCCGTCGCCAACTGCGTGCACACCGTGACCGGCCCGATCGGCGGAGAGCTGGTCCCCATCGGCAGGCCCATCCCCGGCACCGCCATGTACGTGCTGGACGACGCCATGCGTCCGCTCCCGATGGGGGTGCCCGGCGAGTTGTACATCGGCGGCGAGTGCGTGGTGCGCGGCTACCACGGCAGGCCCGCGCTGACCGCCGAGCGCTTCCTGCCCGACCCCTTCGGCCCGCCGGGCTCGCGGCTCTACCGCACCGGGGACCTGGGCAGGCTCCGCGCCGACGGGGAGTTCGAGTTCCTCGGCAGGCTCGACGACCAGGTGAAGGTGAGGGGATTCCGTGTCGAGTTGGGAGAGGTCGAGGCCGCCCTGGACGAACTGCCGGGCGTCGACCAGTCGGTCGTCATCGCCGCACCCGTACCTGAGCCCCGGCCCGGACCTGGGACCGTACCCGTCCCTGAGCCCCGGCCCGGATCTGGAACCGTACCCGTACCCGAGCCCCGGCCTGGACCTGGGACCGTACCCGTACCCGAGCCCCGGCCCGGCTCCGGAGGAGGGCGAAGGCTCGTCGCCTACGTCGTCGGCACCGCCACGGCGGCCGAGATGCGCGCGGGCCTGGCCCGGAGCCTGCCCGAGTACATGGTGCCCTCGGTCTTCGTGCCGCTGCCCGCGATCCCGCTCAACCGCAACGGCAAGGTGGACCGATCCGCGCTGCCGGAGGTGAACGCCGCCACCGTGCGGGACGCGGAGGAGGAGCCCGCTCCGCGCTGGGCGCGTACCGCCGTCGAGGGGCAGATCGCCGACCTGATCGCCGGGCTGCTCGGGATCGGCTCCGACGACGTCGGCGCGGACGAGGACCTGTTCGCCAGGGGTATCGACTCCCTCGGCGCGGTACGGCTGATGGCGAGCGTGGAACAGCGCCTGGGCGTGAAGGTCAAGCTTCGCAGGTTCCTGGCCAACGCCACGGTCAGCGGCCTGGCCACCCTGGTGTCCGCGGCCGTCCCCGGTTCCGACCGTGGCTTCGGGCACGCCTCCGGCGGGTCTTCGGGGCACGGCGCGGACCGTGGCTCCGAGCACGACCCGGCCCCCGGCGCCGACAGCGGCCCCGATCCCGGCCCCGCCTCCGGCTCCTCCGGTCTCGGTCACGGCCAAAAGAACGGCTCCGGCCCCGCCCGGGAGCCCGGCCACGGTGCCGACCTGGGGAGTGACGGTGCTCCGGCCGCCACGCTCCCCGTGATCACCCCGCTGGCCGTCTCCTCGTCCGCCGGAGCCCCGCTGTACTGCTTCCATCCGCTCGGCGGCTCCGCGCGCTGCTACGCGGGGCTGGCGGCCAGGCTCGCCGCGTACCGGCCGGTCCACGCGCTGCAGGCGCTGGAGTCGGGGATGAAAGCCGGTTCGCTGCCGGACATGGCCGCCAGGTACGCCCGGGAGCTGGCCGGTTCGGGACTGGACCTGGCGCGTCCGTACACGCTCGCCGGCTGGTCCGCGGGCGGTGTGCTGGCCTTCGAGACGGCCAGGCGGCTACAGGCGCTCGGCCACCAGGTCGACCAGGTGGTGCTGATCGACTCGGTGCTGCCCGAGGTGTTCGTGACCGACCTACTGGGCGAGCTGGCCGAACTGGAGGCGCTGATCGACCGGCTGGCCCCGCTGGGCGCCGCCGAGGCCCGGCAGACCCTGCTCGACTCGAAGGTGGGCTTCTTCGCAGGGCTGGGCATGACCTCCTCCCAGGTGGCCGCCTACCACGAGGCGTACGGGCCGGAGCTGCTGCGGCTCTGGCGCGACAGCCTGCGCGGCCTGGCCGACTACCGGGCCGGCTGGTTCCACGGCCGGGTCACCCTGTTGGCCAGCGAGTCGCATCCGCCCGCGCTGCGCGCCGTCCAGGAGGCGGGCTGGCGCCAGACCGTCTCAGACCTGGCCGTCCACGAGATCCCCGGAGAGCACCACGAACTTCTCCGCGCCCCGCACGTCGACCTGATCAGTCGTTTCCTCACCGGCTGAGGACGCCGTCCGTGCCTCCGCGCCACCCGGACCGAGGAGCGGTTTTGGCGTCCTCATTTCTTTTCGGTACTCTCGATCTCCAGGTCGAGAGGCGCTGCAACGGGCTCAGGCCCGCCACGCTCGACCGCGATCGTCTACCAAGGGCGCCTCCCACAACGGGAGGTGGTCTGGTGAACAATTCCCTGAGGCACGGCGACGAGCACGGGCGTGACAGCGGAGCGAGTCACGGGAACGGCGTGCCGAAAGCGGGCGGCCAGGCACTGCGGGAGCTGCTGGACCGGCGGATCGCGGTGCTCGACGGGGCCTGGGGCACGATGCTGCAGGGCGCATCGCTCACCCCGGCCGACTATCGCGGCGAGCGGTTCGCAGAGCACCCGCGTGACCTGACCGGCGACCCGGACCTGCTGAACCTGACCCGCCCCGACGTCATCCTGGACATCCACCGCCAATACCTCGCGGCGGGCGCGGACATCACCACCACGAACACCTTCACCGCGACCGGCATCGGCCAGGCCGACTACGGGCTGGAGCCATGGGTGCGGGAGATGAACCTGCGGGCCGCCCAGCTGGCGCGCCAGGCCGCGGACGAGGTGGGCGGACGCTTCGTGGCCGGCTCGATCGGCCCGCTGAACGTCACGCTCTCGCTCTCCCCGCGCGTCGAGGACCCGGCCTACCGGGCGGTGACGTTCGACGAGGTCCGCGCCACCTACGCCGAGCAGATCCGGGCACTGGCCGACGGCGGGGTCGACCTGCTGCTGATCGAGACGATCTTCGACACGCTCAACGCGAAGGCCGCGATCGCCGCCGCGCGCGAGGTCGCCCCGCACCTGCCGCTGTGGATCTCGGTGACGATCGTCGACCTGAGCGGGCGCACGCTGTCGGGCCAGACCGTCGAGGCGTTCTGGAGCGCGATCCGGCACGCCGAACCGCTCGTGGTCGGCGTGAACTGTGCGCTGGGCGCCAAGGAGGCGCGCCCGCACGTCGCCGAGCTGTCGCGCCTGGCGGACACCTACGTGGCCTGCCATCCCAATGCCGGCCTGCCCAACGCGTTCGGCGGCTACGACGAGACCCCGGAGGAGACGGCGGCGCTGCTCGACGAGTTCGCCAGGGCGGGCATGGTCAACGTCGTCGGCGGGTGCTGTGGGACCTCGCCGGGGCACATCGAGCGGATCGCGGCCGCCGTGTCCGGCCTCCCGCCCCGCCAGATCCCGGCGCCGGCGGCCCGCACCCGGTTCAGCGGCCTGGAGCCCTTCGAGATCGGCTCGGACACCGGATTCGTCATGATCGGGGAGCGCACCAACGTCACCGGCTCGGCGCGTTTCCGGCGCCTGATCGAGGCGGACGACCACCAGGGCGCCGTCGACGTCGCGCTGGAACAGGTACGCGGCGGGGCCAACCTGCTCGACGTCAACATGGACGCCGACCTGCTCGACAGCGAGCGGGCGATGACCACCTTCCTGAATCTGATCGCGACCGAGCCGGAGGTCGCCCGCATCCCGATCATGATCGACAGCTCGCGCTGGAGCGTGCTGGAGGCCGGGCTCAAGTGCGTGCAGGGCAAGGGCGTCGTCAACTCGATCAGCCTCAAGGAGGGCGAGGAGTCGTTCCTGGAGCAGGCGCGGATCATCCGGGGCTACGGGGCCGGCGTGGTGGTCATGGCCTTCGACGAGCAGGGACAGGCCGACACCGTCGAGCGCAAGGTGTCGATCTGCGCCCGCGCCTACGACCTGCTGACGCAGAAGGCCGGGTTCGCCGCCGAGGACATCGTGTTCGACCCCAACGTGCTCGCGGTCGCCACCGGCATCGCCGAGCACAACGGCTACGCGAAGGCGTTCATCGAGGCGCTGCCGCTGATCAAGCAGCGCTGCCCGGGGGCGCGGACCAGCGGCGGCATCTCCAACCTGTCGTTCTCCTTCCGGGGCAACGACGTCGTACGTGAGGCGATGCACTCGGCGTTCCTCCTGCACGCCGTGCGCGCCGGCCTCGACATGGGCATCGTCAACGCCGGGCAGCTCGCGGTCTACCAGGACATCCCCGCGGACCTGCTCGAACTCGTCGAGGATGTGATCTTCGACCGGCGTCCGGACGCCACCGACCGGCTCGTCGCCTTCGCCGAGACGGTGAGCGGGTCCGGCACCCGCCGGGTCGTGGACCTGTCCTGGCGGGAGGCGCCGGTGACGGAGCGCCTGTCGTACGCCCTGGTGCACGGCATCGTCGACTTCATCGAGGCCGACACCGAGGAGGCCCGGCAGCTGAAGGCGAGCCCCCTGGAGGTGATCGAGGGGCCGCTGATGGACGGGATGAAGACCGTGGGCGACCTGTTCGGCGCGGGGAAGATGTTCCTGCCGCAGGTGGTCAAGAGCGCCCGGGTGATGAAGCGTTCGGTCGCCTACCTTGAGCCCTACATGGAGGCGGAGAAGGAACAGGCGCGGCTGGAGGGGCGCCTGGACAGCGGCCGAGGGCAGGGCAAGGTGGTGCTCGCCACCGTCAAGGGCGACGTGCACGACATCGGCAAGAACATCGTGGGCGTCGTGCTGGGCTGCAACAACTACCAGGTCATCGACCTCGGGGTGATGGTCCCGGCCTCGGTGATCCTGGACACCGCGGTCGCCGAGGGCGCCGACGTCGTCGGACTCTCCGGGCTGATCACCCCGTCACTGGACGAGATGGTCACCGTCGCCGAGGAGATGCGGCGCCGCGGGCTGAAGCTGCCCCTGCTGATCGGCGGCGCCACGACGTCGCGCCAGCACACCGCGGTCCGCATCGCCCCCGCCTACGACCACAGCACGGTCCACGTGCTCGACGCCTCCCGCGTCGTCGGCGTGGTCTCCGACCTGCTGGACACCGCGCGGGCCGGAGAGCTGGACGCGAGCAACCGCGCCGACCAGGAGCGCCTGCGCGAGCAGTACGCGGGCAAGCAGCGCACCCCCCTGCTGGCCATCGACCGGGCTCGGGCGAACCCCGAGCGGGTCCCGTTCGACGATCTGCCCGTCCCCGACTTCACCGGCGTCCGCACCGTGCGGCCGGACCTGGCCGCCCTCCGGGAGGTGATCGACTGGCAGTTCCTCTTCCTGGCCTGGGAGCTGAAGGGCAAGTACCCGGCGATCCTCGACCAGCCGGTGGCCCGCGAGCTCTTCGACGACGCGAACACCCTGCTCGACCAGATCATCGCCGAGGGCCACTTCCAGGCCGTGGGCGCCTACGGCTACTGGCCCGCCCACTCCGAGGGCGACGACATCGTGCTTGAGCACGGCCTCCGCCTGCCGATGCTGCGCCAGCAGACGGCCAAGCCCGAAGGCCGGCCCAACCGGTGCCTGGCGGACTACCTGGCTCCGACGGGAGACCACCTCGGCGGGTTCGCCGTGGCGATCCACGGCGCCGAAACCCTCGCGGACGCCTACCAGGCCCAGAACGACGACTATCGGGCGATCATGGTGAAGGCCCTCGCCGACCGGCTGGCCGAGGCGTTCGCCGAGCACATCCACCTGGAGGCGCGGCGGGCCTGGTTCGAGCCGGACGCCGATCCCCGCATCGAGGACCTGCACGCCGAGCGCTTCCGCGGCATTCGTCCCGCGCTCGGCTACCCCGCGAGCCCGGATCACAGCCAGAAGCGGGACCTGTTCGACCTGCTCGGTGCCGACCGGCTGGGCATGGGCCTGACCGAGTCGTTCGCGATGACACCCGCGGCCAGCGTCAGCGGGCTGATCTTCGCCCACCCGTCGTCGCGGTACTTCACCGTGGGGCGGGTCGGCAGGGACCAGGTCGAGGACTACGCCCTGCGGCGCGGCCTCGACCTCGCGGAGGTCGAGCGCTGGCTGCGCCCCAACCTCGCCTACGATCCGGAGTGATCTGATCCGTCGGCCGGTGCCGAGGGCCGCTGACGGCCCCGGCCGACGGGATTCACCTCTAAAACCACCGCACAAACCATGACGCCCTGCTGTAGGAGACCTGCCATGAAGTCCTCCAAGGGCTGATCGATTTCCTGCTGGTTTCATCAGGTCCAACGGATCGGCCCGGCGCCTCCACCTGAGTAGCGGGACGCTCGCCGGGACGGTTCCTGGCTGGAGCGGATGAGTGGCCCTCCGCCAGGGGCGGCGCGACGAGCCCAGAGTGGTGCCGCGAGACGGCCGTAACGGCAGGCGGTTCTCCTCAATGACGGCCATCTGTGGCCAGGCCGTCCCATGACTTACAAGTCGTTCTCCAGCGCCGGTCTCTAGCGTCATCGTCGACCCTCCTGTCCGAAGCGGCCGAGGAAGGGCCGGAGACCGGTACGGCGCAGGGGCGAGCCCAGGCGCGTGAGCGACAAGGAGAAGAGAGATCATGATGGACTCCGAGGCAGGCCAGGCGATCGCCGTCACACGGATCACCGAGTGCTTGGAGGACGAATCGACCCACCTTGACCTGTCCGGTCTCCGGCTGAGCACGATGCCCGAGTCGCTCGCCCAGCTCACCGCCCTCAAACGGCTCGACCTGCGCGGCAATCGGTTGACCGCGCTGCCCGAGTGCCTGGGGAATCTCACCGCCCTCGAAAAGCTCGATCTGGGCGGCAATCGGTTGACCGCGCTGCCCGAGTGGCTGGGGAATCTCACCGCCCTCGAAAAGCTCGACCTGTTCTACAACCAGTTGACCGCGCTGCCCGAGTCCTTGAGGAACCTCACCGCCCTCGCCTGGCTTGACCTGGGCGGCAATCGGTTGACCGCGCTGCCCGAGTGGCTGGGGAACCTCACCGCCCTCACCTGGCTCGACCTGTATAACAACCGGCTGACCGCTCTACCCGAGTCGCTGGGGAACCTCACCGCCCTCGAAGAGCTCGATCTGGGCGGCAACCAGTTGACCGCGCTGCCCGAGTCCTTGAGGAACCTCACCGCCCTCACCTGGCTCGACCTGGGCGGTAACCAGTTGACCGCGCTGCCCGAGTCTTTGAGGAACCTCACCGATGCTGCCTGGTTCGGCCCCGACGGTCGCTAACCGATTGCGGTCCCGCACTTCCTGTGAGCCTTAGAACTCCTAGTGTCTCGCTCGCCGCCGAGAGCATCTGGGACGTCGTGGTCGCCTGTCCGGGGTGGTTGCGGACCACCATGAACCGGGAGGTCTGACCCTCGTACGGTCAGGCCTCGGAGAGCCGGAACCAGACCACCCGGCCGGTCGGGGTCTCGTACCAGCCCCAGGAGGTGGACAGTTCCTGGACCAGCCAGAGGCCGCGTCCGCCGCCGCTGTCGGGGTCGATGTCCGGGCAGATCCGGGGCACCTGTCCGGTTGATCCGGCGTCGATGACGTCGATGTGGAGCGTTCCATTGTGGTTCGCGACGGCGACGGAGACGGAGACGGAGACCCGGCCGTCGGGGTGACGGCCAGAGTCGGATATCCCCGGGCGGTGGCCGAGGGATTCCAGGTCATCCTGACCAACGACGCCCGGCAGATGCAGCGCCCCCGGGAGGTCGAGGCGATCGCCGCTTCCGGGCTGCACCGGATCGAATACCCACACAAGCACCCCGGCATGATCGCCACCGTCGCCGCCGGACTGCCCGCTGCCTTGCCCTTGCTCGCGGTGGCGAGCCATACAGTCTTCACTCGTGCGTCGCCCCAGTTCTGACGTGGGTTTTCAGGGCCACATCAGCACTGTTTCAGCCCTGCGTGTGACGATATCGACAGCGCGATGGAACGGGACAGTACGCCCCCACACGCGACAACAACTCACATACACTTCTAGAAAATGGAGCCAATTCATGATCCGAGCAAGGAAACTGACAGGCAGGATCGCCCGCATCGTCAGCACGGTTTCCGCCGCTGCGAGTATCGCGGTAATCTTCAACCTCACCGCCGTATCGGCGCACGCGACACCTTCAGGAACAGTCAGCGTGGCGACATCCGCACCTATCGACATCCGCGGGGGTGACATTACGGTGCGGGAGGTTATCGCCATCGCCGAACGGCAGGTCGGTGAACCCCTGGAGTCACTGAAAAGCGCTACGGGGGCCATCGCTCGTAAAGGAACGATGACGGCCGACGACTTCTACCAGCTGGTCGCCGAAGGCAACTTCGAGCGATTCGACTGGCAGCGAACCATCGAGCCTCCACCGTTGGAAGGCACCTTCAGCGACGTCGTCCCGCTGACAATAGGGACCACCCCAGAATTCATAGTCGGAATATTAAATGCGCGCATATATAACGTTGTCGTTACTTGTGTCGCCAACGACGAAGGAAAGTCCTGGCAGTGCGACGTCGACGTCCGACCGGCCTAGCTCTTCGGTTGTAGGCGGGGCGCTGTTAACGAATGTGCTATTACTGAGATTGAATCACCAGGGTTAGGGCAGCTCGAAGGGCAGGCCAGTCTCGTTGAAGAATCCGGTGATGAGATCAGGTCGATATTGCATGCGTTTCAGCCAGGTCTTGATGATCACGTTGCCCCACATCGGCACGAGCGGCGCGCCAACCTGCTGGTGGGCGGCCTCCAGCAGGTTGGCGTAGCCACGTTCGGGAAGCTGCGCCGCTCGCCTTTGCGCCCCGGTGCTCGGATCCGGTAGATCAACCGGCTCCGAGCACCGGGCTTGTTGTCACTGCGGATCCGTCGAGAGCGCCGTTGTTGTCGGGAACGTCTTGAGTCGGTGGGTCGGCCGCTTTTCGGGGTGGGTTTGCTGGTGGGGGTTTGGGGCGTTTGGTGTGGTGGCGTTTGTCGCGGACGTAGACGATCGCGGGTTTTCCATCGCTGGGGATGCGGCGATTCAGCTCGAACAGGGCTGTCGCGGCCATCAGATCGCTGAGCTTGGTGTAGCCGTAATTACGGGAATCGAAGTCCGGACGTTGCTTGGTAATGATGTGGCCGACGTAGCCCAGATGGGCCCATCCGTCGTCGTCGGAGGAGGTTTCCACGGCGGTGCGGAGCTGGTTGACCAGCGCGGTGTCTTTCTTCAACGTCGAGGCCAAGGTGCGTGGAGCCGGTTCGGGTGCTGAGCCGGAAGAGATGGTGGAGTTTTGGAGGCGGATGAGGTTTTCGATGTGGATGAACTTGTCGCACGCTGCGACGAAGGGCTGGGGGGTTTTGCGTTCGCCGAATCCGTACACGGTGAGGCCGGATTCTCGGATCCGGGCGGCCAAGCGGGTGAAGTCGCTGTCGCTGGAGACGAGGCAGAATCCGTCGAAGCGTCCTGAGTACAGTAGGTCCATCGCATCGATGATCAGCGCCGCATCGGTGGCGTTCTTACCTGTGGTGTAGGCGAACTGCTGGATCGGCTGGATCGACTGGGCAAGCAACCGCTCTTTCCAGCCTCCCAGGCTCGCGCCTGTCCAGTCGCCGTAGGCGCGTTTGACGTGCGCGGTGCCGTAGGTGGCGATCTCGGCCAGCAACGCCTCGACGATCGCGGGTTGGGTGTTGTCGGCATCGATGAGCACCGCGAGCTTGGCAGCGTTCTCACTGACCATGAGGTCAGCATGCGGGGGAAGCCGTCGCGGTTCAAGAGTCCGCATGGCCCTGTCGTCGTGGCACGCATCCGTACGCCCCCTAAGCTCGCCTGCGGACCCCCGATGCTCTCAACTCACCACGATCGCCCCACCCGAACAACCAACACTCTGTGCCACCGATCCGTAACTCACTCCCTACCCCTCGAGACCCACCTCTCGCCGTGCAACGACACCGATCCCCTTTCAAGCTCATCCTGACTCGCCCGTCACCAGGTGCAGACCCGGGCCCAACTCTGCTCGCATGACCACCGCGGTGGCGTATGAGGCATCCGGGCAGCTCCCGCTGCTACGTCAAAGAAGCGACAATCTGCTCACCCGGTGGAAACACACTTATCCATTCTCTGCTTTCCCGAACACCGCGAATGCGGGCTCATCTGTCGGTGGTGCGTGTTTATATCTCCCATAAGCCGCTACACGGCGAAACACCACCACCATTTTCAGGGAGCAGTCATGTCGCGAGGCAGGTATTATCGGCGTGGGCATTGGGTCAATAGACCGAAACCGAAAAGCGCGAAAGGATCCGGCTGGGTCCTCCTGGCCGCCATCGCCGCCATCGCATGGTTTTGGAACCAGAGCGGCACGGAGCAGCCCGCCCCCGCCCCCGCCCAACCGCCGTCCTCGGTGTCAGAGCCCGCACCCCCGGCACAGGTCCTGGCCCCCGAGCAGGTTGCCGACGCCGGCCAGGAGCCGCCGCCCGAGCCGACCGGGGCGCCGTGAAACGCCTCACACGCGCACTGCGGCGGCGCCTTCCCCGGCTACGAATGCCCGCCGGACCGGTGGAATGGTGCGCCGCCGCCGTCATAACACTCATTGCCGGATCTTTCGCGATTCAAATCATCGGCGTCGTTGTCGACGCGATTTTCGGTACCTGGTACATCGGGGTTTCCGTGGGAGTGTGCGCTGTTCTGGCGATTATTGGATGGTCTCAACTCAAAGCCGTTGCCGCCCGGCACCGTTCTGAGCGGCTGCGCCATCTGCAGCTGACGCTGCCGCAACTGGATGCGATGAATCCCACTGATTTCGAGCGGGCCGTGTGCGACCTCATGATTCGAGACGGCATCGCGGCCCGGCACGTGGGACAGCGCGGAGACAAGGCGGCCGACGTCATCGGCCGCGAGCGCAGTGGCTACGTCATCGTCGTGCAGTGCAAGCACACCACCACCGCCGCCAAGGTCGGCTCCCGGGTCATCTACGAGGTCAACGGCACGGCCGCCGCCGCGCACGGCGGCGACGTCGCCGTGGTGGTCACCAATGGCTCCTTCACCCGCGATGCCCGCCAAACGGCCGACGACTTCCGGATTCACCTGCTGGGCCGCGACGAGCTCGGCCGCTGGGCCGCCGGCGAGACGTCCCTGCAGCATCTGCTGAGACTGACCACCCCGCTGCGCCGCTGGCGGCGTCTGCGCCACACCTCTTCCCGGCTCATCCGCCACCCCGCCCCGCACCACGACACCCTTCAACCCTGAAACGAAGGTGCGCCGAACGGGTACGGTGTCGCGGACCGTAATTTCTGCTTGCGTTGCGTGACAAACTCCAGTCCCCTGGGCTTTTGTCGCTGTCCGAGGAGATGTTCGGGAGGGCTGGCGCTATCGCTGTCCATCGGCCCAAGGTCCTGGCTTCCGTGGGCCTCCCGCTGGCGGCTTTGCTGTTTTCCTGGTCAGGCGGGGAACCATCCTTCACTATTTTCGTGGACGCAACCGTCGACCGCCGACAAGGATTGATCGTGGACGAGACAGAGTTTCCGCCCTCCCTGGGTAAGGTTGCGCCACGTGGACTGGCGGCCAACGGGATAACCCGTTACGAACAGTTGGCCGCCCGGTCCGAACGCGAACTCCTGGACATCCATGGAGTCGGACCGAAGGCCATACGAATCCTCCGTGAGGAGTTGGCATCCCGCGGTCTGAGTTTCCGCGATGACTGATGCTTGACGTGCTGGGATGTGCTGCTGCCGAGACGGCCGACATCCTGGGCACGTCGGTCGGTTCGGTGACGAGCGCACTTCAACGTGCGCGGGTGACCCTCGCAACGAAACAGGCGCCGTCGGTCCCGCTGGATCCATCGTCTGAGGTGCTGCTCGCGCGGTACTGCGAAGCGTTCGAGAACGATGACGTCGACGCCCTGGCCGGGCTTCTGCACGAGGACGGCAGGACATCGATGCCTCCATTCCCCTGGTGGCATCGGTGTCCTGCCCGCCGGCGACGGAAGAGGGCACCGAGCAGCGGAAGCCGAAAATCGCTTCGATCTCACCCTGCAGCACTGCGACGTCGACCGCAGGCCTGGCCGGGGCCGAGGAGGCGCTCATCCCGTCACCGTCCCAGCGCCCGCGGGGAGCGAAGAAGCGTGCGCGTGCACCCACCAGGCGAGCGGAAGTGCGATCAGCACCACCGCCTGGATCGCGAGCAACGCCGGAACGATGCCCCAACGGTCTGCCACCAGGCCGGCTCCCAGGGCGACGAGCGCGTAGAGCACGCTGCCGAGCAGCGACGCAAGCGAACCCATCGTCGCGCGTTCCCGGTCGGTGAACTCGCGCTGCAGCAACGTCTGCTGGGCGATTGTCGACATGCCGTAGGCCGGTGACCCAAGCAGCACGGGCGAAAATACCGTCGGCTTGACCAGCGCCACGAAGTTCGCCACGTTGTCGAACAGCTCACCGAACAGCAGAGTGCGGGCCGCGCCCACCCGGCCGATCACCCAACCACTGACGCGGAAGCCGACGAAGGCCACACCATGGCCGAAGGTGCGCCACAGGCCCAGCGCCCAGAGCGGCCACAGCCCTGCCACGAAAACAGGCGACAACTGGGCCGCGCTTTCGCTGCTGTAACGAAGCGCCGACACCAGAGTCATCCGGCGGAGCACCGGATTACGGCGGATGCCGCGCAGGGCCGATCCGAGATGCACCAGCACGTTCGATTCCAGCGGGCCGTGCACCCGCGGTTCCCGGACCCGCAAGGCGACGAGCACGCACAGCACCTGCGGCACGACCGACAGCACGACCACCACACGCAGCGACCACGCGCCGGCGACCACGCCACCCATGGCTGCCGCCAGTGCGAGCGCGATCTGGAACATCGAGTTCACCCGGCCCGAGTGCCGGGGGAACTCCTCCTCCCGGCCGGCTTCGAGCAACGTGTCGTAGAGCAGAGACTCGTTGTTGCCGCTCCACAGTGAGGTCGCCAATCCCTCCAGCACAACAGCCGCCAGGAGGAGGCCGTAGCCCGAAGCGCCGGCGTACCCGAGATGGGCGGCCATCATGACGACGGCACCGGCGATCATCGTGCCGCGTCGGCCGAGGCGGTCGGAGAGCACCCCGGTAGGGACTTCGAACGCTGCCGAAGACAGCATCTTCACCGCCAGGAGGCTGGCGGCAGCGGTGTACGAGCCGGTGACTTGCGCGAAGTAGATGACCATAATCGGCCCGTACATGCGGAAGTCGCCGAAGAAGTTGAACCAGCTCAGCAGGCGGACATTCCGGTTGACAGTCTGATCAGCGGAGTTCGGAGCAGGCGGAGCTGACCTCGACCGTTGAGATTTCCTGCCGAACGGGGCAGCGATCAGGCGTTCGACCAGGACACGTACACGGAGCAGTGAAGAATGACGAGCGGACACAGCAGAACTCCCGGAAAGGCGAACGGAGACGCCAAACAGCGCCAAGGGCCGGTGACACGTGTCACCTCGCCCCGGCGACCGGGATGTGTGCTGACTTTGCTGCTACACGCGCGGCGTTACAAGCCTGCGACTGCGGTCACCAAGGGGCGAACGGGAGCTCCGGTCATCGTTGTAGACATCAGTGCTCCTCAATTCCCCAGGCGGACGGGATTCCGCAACAGCTTCAACTCTAGCGACCGAAGGACCTACGTGTCCGCTGAATCACGGACACAACGGCGGGTAACCGCGCCTCATGGCCGCTTGAGCCAATCCAGGATGGCGGCGAGGACAACGCCGCCGCGGTAGACAACGGCATGCTTGTCGTAGCGGGTGGCCAGACCGCGCCAGTTCTTCATCCGGTTGAAGAACCGTTCCACGACGTTGCGGTTCTTGTAGTCCTCGCTGTCATGGGAGACGGGCCGGCCACCCCGGGAGCCACGACGCCGGCGGTGCCCCGCCTGGTCTGCCGGCTCAGGAATGACCGTCTTGATGCCACGCGCCCGCAGCATCGCTCGATGGCCACGTGACGAATAGGCCTTGTCCCCCCGCAGCAGTTCAGGCGTGGTGCGGGGCCGGCCGGGGCCTTTGCGGGCCACCCGCAGCTCGGCGAGCAGCTTGGGCAACGCCGGCGAGTCCCCGGCCTGACCAGGGCTGACAAGCACCACGAGCGGGCGGCCTTTGCCGTCGACCAGCGCGTGTGTCTTGGTGGTCAGGCCGCCGCGTGACCGGCCGATGCCATGATCGTCGGGCTCGACAAGCTGATTCGTGTCATTCGGCGGCCTCTACGCACGCCACTATGCGCAGCGTTTCCCCGACGAGGTGGCGGGCTTGGTCCTGGTGGAGCCCGAACACGAGGACTACGACTCCTACATGCCCCAGAAGCTGAACGAGCTGTACCAGGCATGGGACCCCGACGAGGTGTTGCCCGAGGAGTTGCCCGACGAGATCGTCCAGTTCTACCGTGTCGCCCACGCCGGGACGGGCAAGACCTGGCCGGGGACCAGCGGAGAGTATTCCCTCAGCAAGAAGCACCCCGTCATGGCGAAGGTCCTGGCCGGTGTGACGCAGGTAGAGGAGTGGCCGGTCACCGCGTGCGGAGAGGTCGCCGCGATGAACGCGTACCTCAACAGCGCCGGCATCACCGATGTGTCCAAGATCCCCCGGGACACCCTCTACTTCCATGCCCAGACCTGGAACGCCATGGCCGGCAAGTGGCAGGCCCGCTCCGGGTGCGGGAACTGCCGCCAGTGGGTGACGAAGATCGGCGCGGCCTGGATCTGAAACCCGCCCTCGCCGCCTGTTTCGGCCGCCGTTCTATTGTGCACAGTGACGGCCGGCCTTGCCCGGGACGGCGAGCCAAGGGCCGGGACGCCGATCCCCAGGTCGTCAAGGTGCTGGGCATGGAGGTGTTCCGATCCGACGTACCGGCCACGGCCGGACTGGACCGCAGTGCCTCCGGTGGAGTGGTGGAACAGACGGCGCCACGCCATCTGGGTGGGGAAACTCGTACACCATTTCCGTGGACGCGACCCTCTGGAGAGAGCCACCGCTGAGGCGCCGAAACGACTTTGGGGCTGCCGACCCCTTTAGCAAACCCAGCAGCCCTGTCCGGGCCGTTCTTACGTGATCACCGCCTGCTCACCGGAATGCCTTCCGAGAGCAGCCGGGGCGATCGGCATTTCAGTCATTACTTGCTATCTCTCCATACAGTGTCCAATATTGTTTCTGGAACACCGGCACGGGCGGGCTCCTTTTCGGTGAGTGGGGAGCGTTCCGCACGGTCATCTACGGCCCTGGCATCGCCGATGCCAGGTGACCCGGTTCCAGCCTGTGCGGTGAGACTGTCGCATCGTCGGCGAGCAGGTAAACGAGCAGCTGAAGCGCATCATTCAGCAAGGTTTGACAGGCCGCCGGGATTCGGATCCTGGCGGCCCCTTGCATGTCCAAATAGATGTAAGAGGTCCCATGTGCGGCGAGTGTGAGCGTGTGTTCACCGGTTCCAGCCCACCGGTATCCCGGGTGAATATCTGAGCGAGCTCCGCCGGCAGTGGCGTGTCTTTCGCGCGTTATGTGCACGATTCACGGTCGTGGCGGCGGTGGATTAATAGAACCGCTTTACCTGGCCGATCTCACGGGACGGGCCGCGCGAACCAAATGATGACAGCAGCCGGTATGGACTTACAAATGCCGCGCGCAGCGTCGAGGAAACGTTCCCGGAAAGCGTGGTACCCCTGTCGGGCCCCCCGGAACCGAACAGGAAAGGAAACGTGTGAGAATGCGCCTTTTGCTTGCTGGGTCAGTCGTGGTGTCGAGCCTCGGTCTGTGGGGCGCCGTACCCGCCAGGGCCGCTGAAGCACCGGTGAACGCGACCGTGGAGTGCGGCAACGTCGCCGGGCTGATCAATGCCGTCAACCAGGCGAACGCGAATATCGGGGGTGGCACGATCAAGCTGGCCAGGGGGTGTGCCTACCGCTTCGAGGATGACTATCTGGACTCGGGTAACGCCCTGCCGGCCATCACCCGGACGGTCACCATCATCGGCGAGCACTCGACCCTGATCCGCTCCTCGTACCACGGGGCGAACCTGTTCCGCATTCTCGCGGTCAACAAGGGGGGCAGGCTCACTCTGAAGGGCGTCACCGTGACCGGTGGCGACACCCCGGGAGACGGCGGCGGTATCACCAACGAGGGGACACTGCGCCTGGAGCGCAGCACCGTCGCCGGAAACCAGGCCGGCGGGGATGGCGGGGGGATCTCCAACGAGGGCGGTACCGTCACCCTCGTCGACAGCCGCATCCTGGTCAACGTGGTCACGAACCCGAACCCGAGCCCGAACGCGGAGGAGGCCGGGGACGGCGGCGGCCTCAGCAACAACGCGGCCGGCACCCTCACGCTCCTGAAGACCACGGTCTGGGGCAACACGGCGGACGAGGGCGGTGGCGGCATCCAGAACCAGGGCACGCTCGTCATCGAGAAGAGCCGCATCAAGAACAACGAGGCTCGTGACGACGACGGCGGCGCCATCAACAACGAAGGCACCGCGATCATCAAGGACAGCGAGATCGAGGAGAACTGGGCCGGCATCGAGGGCGGCGCCATCAACAACGGCGAGGACGCGACGCTGAACGTCTTCGACACGTCCTTCGAGTTCAACACGGCGGGCCGGGACGGCGGCGCCATCAACAACGAAGGCACCGCGATCATCAAGGAGAGCGAGATCGAGGAGAACCAGGCGGGCCGTAACGGCGGGGGCATCAACAACGAGCAGGAGGCGGGAGCCGACACGGCCCAGCTGACCCTCGACTACACAACGGTCGAAAAGAACCGCGCCGCCGGGGTCGGCG
The DNA here is from genome assembly GCF_040607515.1 of Streptosporangium sp. NPDC005286. Taxonomy (NCBI): domain Bacteria; kingdom Bacillati; phylum Actinomycetota; class Actinomycetes; order Streptosporangiales; family Streptosporangiaceae; genus Streptosporangium; species Streptosporangium sp. NPDC005286. The sequence continues at coordinate 50,391 of NZ_JBEXGU010000058.1, forward strand.
GCGGCATCAACAACTGGGTCGGTGCCCAGGTCACGCTCAAGAAGAGCGAGATCGTCATGAACCTGCCCACGAACTGCGCGGGGAACGTGCCCGGCTGCTGGTGACCTCAGTCTCGTTGTCAGGCCCTCGCATCGGGTGGATGGCGCACAGGGCCGCCCCGGTGGCCGCCGCGCGAGCGGCGGC